>NZ_RWIL01000173.1:0-73777 GCF_009764635.1 Pseudomonas sp. PB103
CGAAGGCTGCGATCTTTTGATCTTGGTCCTTAAAAACAAGATCAAAAGATCGCAGCCTTCGGCAGCTCCTACAAAGCAGGATCAATGCATTTCGGTGAAGGCGATTTTCACGCCGAGAGCAATCAGCACCGCGCCCATGGTGCGGTCGAACCAGTGACCCATGCGAGCAAAACCGGCGCGTACGCGCTGCTGGCTGAACAGCATCGCCACCAGGCAGAACCAGATCGCGGTCGCCACGGCGAGATAAACGCCATACCCGGCCTGCACCGACAGCGGCGTGTGCGGGTTGATCACCACGGTGAACAGCGACAGGAAGAACAACGTCGCTTTCGGGTTCAGGCCATTGGTGACGAAGCCCGAAGTGAAGGCGCCGCGAGCTGTGCGCACGCCGGCCTCTTTGTGCAGATCATCGGTGACGGTTTTCGCCGGTTGCGCACGCAAGGCCTTGAAGCCGATGTACAGCAAGTATGCGGCGGCCGCCCATTTCAAGGCATTGAACAGAACGATCGACTGCGACACGATCAGGCCAATGCCCAGCAAAGAATAACCGACGTGGAGGAAAATCGCCGTACCGACACCCAAGGCAGTCCAGGTACCGGCGCGACGTCCGTGGGTCACGCTTTCGCGCACCACCACGGCAAAGTCCGGGCCGGGGCTGGCGACGGCCAGCAGGTGGATCAGTGCAACGGTCAAGAACTCGGTCCAGTACATGGGGGCTCCTCTGGGGCAGCTTGGTCAATAAAAAATCTGTAGGAAACGCAGCACTTGTGGTGAGGGGATTTATCCCCGAAGGGTTGCGAAGCAGCCCCAAAACCTCGCGTTTGGATGTATCAGGCACACCGCAGTCAATGATTTTGCGACTGCTACGCAGTCGATCGGGGAGAAATCCCCTCACCACAGGGTTGTGTATTCGCTGCGGGGTCTGCGTAACGATTTGTTTCATCTGGTAGGCTCGGCAGATTACGCCCAACGCTCAAAGCCTAAAAGGTACAGTTGATGACGAACACGCGCCGCGCCGTATTCCTTGATCACCCGTCGCTCGATCTTGGCGACCTCGACCTTAGTCCGTTGCGCGAATGTTTCAGCGATCTGCAACTGTTCGCCCAGACCTTGCCCGAGCAAGTCAGCGAACGCCTGCAAGGCGCTACCGTCGCTATCTCCAACAAGGTTCTGATCGACGCCGCCGCCATGGCCGCCAACCCCGATCTGAAGCTGATTCTGATTGCCGCCACCGGCACCAACAACGTCGATCTCGCCGCCGCACGCGCCCACGGCATCACCGTATGCAACTGCCAGGGTTACGGCACGCCATCGGTAGCGCAACACACGATCATGCTGCTGCTCAATCTCGCCACGCGCCTGGCCGATTACCAGAAAGCCGTCGGCGCGGGGCGCTGGCAGCAAGCCAAACAGTTCTGCCTGCTCGACTATCCGATCGTTGAACTGCAAGGCAAAACCCTCGGTTTGCTCGGTCATGGCGAACTCGGCGGTGCCGTGGCGCGACTGGCCGAAGCCTTCGGCATGCGCGTACTGCTCGGGCAAATTCCCGGACGCCCTGCCCGCCCGGATCGCTTGCCGCTGGATGAATTGCTGCCGCAAGTTGACGCCCTCACCCTGCACTGCCCGCTCAACGAACACACTCGCCACTTCATCGGTGCGCGCGAGCTGGCGTCGATGAAACCCGGCGCCTTCGTGGTCAACACCGCGCGTGGCGGCCTGATCGACGAGCAGGCGCTGGCCGATGCCCTGCGCAACGGTCACCTCGGCGGCGCGGCCACCGATGTGCTGAGTGTCGAGCCACCGACTCAAGGCAATCCGCTACTGGCCGCCGACATCCCGCGCCTCATCGTCACGCCGCACAACGCTTGGGGCAGTGTCGAAGCGCGGCAGCGCATCGTCGGCCAATTGACCGAAAACGCTCAGGCGTTCTTCAGCGCTAAGGCGCTGCGGGTCGTCAGTTGATAAACTGCGGCACTTTTTTTTGAGGAGCAGTTATGGATCCGCGCAGTGAAGTACTGCTTCGTCAGCCCGAGTTGTTTCAAGGATCGTTGTTGCTCGCCGGTTTGCCCGCCGATGATTTGCTCGGGCGCTTGCCCAATGCGTTCGGCTGGTGCTGGCATGCCGGCGATCAAGCGGCGCTGGACGCCCGTTTCGAAGGTCGCAGCCATTTCGGCGTGAATGTCCCGGAGCGTGAGTTCGACAGCGCCGTGGTGTTCTTGCCCAAGTCCAAGGACCTGACCGACTACATCCTCAATGCCGTGGCTTCGCGTCTGGCTGGGCGTGAAGTGTTTCTGGTCGGGGAAAAGCGCAGCGGCATCGAAGGTGCCTCCAAGCAGCTCAACCCGTTCGGCAAGCCACGCAAGCTCGACAGCGCGCGGCACTGCCAACTCTGGCAAGTGACCGTGGCCAACGCCCCTGAAGCGAAATCCCTGGAAAGCCTGGCGCAGACTTATGAATTGCCACTGGCTGAAGGCCCGTTGAAAGTCATCAGCCTGCCGGGCGTGTTCAGCCACGGCCGACTGGATCGCGGCAGCGCTTTGTTGCTGGAGCATCTGGACAAGTTGCCGAGCGGCCATCTGCTCGATTTCGGTTGCGGTGCCGGTGTGTTGGGCGCTGCGGTCAAACGTCGCTATCCGCACAATCAGGTGACGTTGCTCGACGTCGATGCGTTTGCTGCTGCCAGCAGTCGCTTGACCTTGGCCGCCAACGGTCTGGAAGCCGAGGTGCTGACCGGTGACGGTATCGATGCGGCGCCGATGGGGTTGAACGCGATTCTGAGCAACCCGCCGTTCCATGTCGGCGTGCACACCGATTATTTCGCTACCGAGAACTTGCTGCGAAAAGCGGCCAAACATCTGAAAAACGGCGGCGAACTGCGCTTGGTCGCCAACAGCTTTCTCAAGTATCAA
This sequence comes from Pseudomonas sp. PB103, assembly GCF_009764635.1. NCBI lineage: Bacteria > Pseudomonadati > Pseudomonadota > Gammaproteobacteria > Pseudomonadales > Pseudomonadaceae > Pseudomonas > Pseudomonas sp. PB103. The sequence continues at coordinate 2,910 of NZ_RWIL01000173.1, forward strand.
CCGCTGATCGAGGAGCATCTGGGCGTGTGTGCGATCAAGGCCGAAGGCAATGGTTTCCGCATCTACCGGGCCAAGCGCGAGTAGAACTTCTTTCAAAAAAGAGGCTTGCTCAATCGGATTTGCCTAGGCAGAATCCGCTCCGTCCTAGGGGAGTAGTCTCCCACGAGCGCCAAGCTCGTCCGGCATACGTCAACATACTTGATCCTCAGATCATGGCGTATGCGACCCAAGCGTCCGCAGCAGACGGATCGCAGGGTTTGACAAGACCTATGACACGCACACCTTACCCGGGGCGGGAAGGCTGTACGTGTCATAGCCGTGTCGACCCGCCCCTTAGGAAAATCCTGATGCTGGACTCGTTACTCGTTCCCACCGCAATCGTTGCCTTGGCCGAAATCGGCGACAAGACGCAACTGCTCGCGCTGATTCTCGCCGCTCGCTTCCGCAAACCCTGGCCGATCATTGCCGGTATTGTCGCCGCGACCCTGGCCAACCACGCAGCAGCCGGTGCGGTCGGCGCCTGGTTCGGCAGTTTCTTTTCTGACTCGGTCCTGCACTGGATTCTCGCCGCAAGCTTCACGGCCACCGCGCTGTGGACACTGGTCCCGGACAAAATGGACGACGATGAAACCAGCACCGCACGCAAGTTCGGGCCGTTCCTGACCACGCTGATCGCGTTTTTCCTGGCTGAAATGGGTGACAAGACTCAGGTCGCGACGGTGATGCTCGCCGCGCAATACCCGGAACTGTGGCTGGTGATTATCGGGACGACGGCGGGCATGTTGATTGCCAACGTGCCGGTGGTGTTGGCGGGTAATTTTGCTGCCGACAAATTGCCGCTGACCTTGATCCGTCGCCTGGCGGCTTCGGCGTTCATGATTCTGGCAATCGTGGCGGTGTACAAGGCGATGCAGAGCAGCGGCTGGGTTTAACCCCCGTCTACTGAACCACCCAAAACCTGTGGTGAGGGGATTTATCCCCGATGGGGCGCGAAGCGCCCCCAAACCTGCTGCCTCAGAGTGTCAGACATAACGCATTTGCAGGTTTTGGGGCTGCTTCGCAGCCCATCGGGGATAAATCCCCTCGCCACAACAGCCCTCCCAACCTGAAGAATCGTTGTGTCCTTCGACTCTTAGGACTTCGGGGCTTGTTCGTACAGCGGCATTACCTTCGGAATCGCCGCCTGCAACGAAGCGATCCGGCTGGCCGACGCCGGGTGAGTGCTCATGAACTCCGGCGGCGAACCTTCCGAGGCCTTGCTCATCTTGTTCCACAAGGTGATCGCGGCGTTCGGGTTGTAGCCGGCACGAGCAGCCAGTTCCAGACCAATCAGGTCGGCTTCGTTTTCGTTGGCTCGGCTGTTCGGCAGGGTCATGCCGTAGTTGGCCACGGTGTCGGCCAGCGCCAGACTGTCCTGACCCAGACCAAGCAATGCGCCTGCGCCCTGCTTGGCCATTTCAATCCCGTACGCCTTGGACATCGCTTCACGACCGTGCTCGCGCAGGGCGTGGGCGATTTCATGGCCCATGACCGCGGCGATTTCATCGTCGGTGAGTTTCAGGCTGTCGATCAGCCCGGTGTAGAAAATGATCTTGCCGCCAGGCCCGCAGTTGGCGTTGAGTTCGTCACTCTTGATCAGATTGACTTCCCACTGCCATTGCGCCGCATCCGGGCGGAAGTTCGGCGCCTGTGCGATCAAACGGTTGGCGATCGCCTGAACCCGCTTGGCCTCAGGGCTGGTCTTGTCCAGCACACCTTTGCTGGACGCCTCGCCGACGGTCTTCTGATACGACTGGGCATACATCTGGTCGACCTCTTGCGAGGACAGCATGCTGAACATGTACTGCTTGCGCTCCACCCCCACGGCGCCGCCGCTGGTGGTGTTGACCGACTGACAACCGGCCAGCAACAGCGCTGCGCTCAGTGCACTTACAACCAATGTCTTGTTCATTCAAAAGCTCCCTGAAAACCTGTCGCGTATCCTAGGCGGGTAATTGTATCGGCGCCAGATACAACGGACGTGTTGTAGCGCCTTTCAGACATTTCCCACCGCAGCTGTCGTAAAAAATTCACACCACCGACCAGCCCACAACAACTGCGGCACGCAGTGATCCATTTGCGACATGCCCTGCCAATTCCACCCTGCCACGCTCATGGCGCCCTGCCCGCTGCCGATACATCACCGCAGACGTCCTCTTGCGTGCGGAGCTCCCATGAAGTTCAAGTCGATCCAGTTTTCCGTCGCCGCCCTGGCTGGCGCCATTGTGCTCAGCGTGGTGGCGGCGCTGGTGCTGTATGCGCTGTTTGCCGGCGCCCGCACCCAGGAGATGGTGCAGCAGCGCACCCAGGCGCAGTTCGAGCAAGTCATCGAACAACGCCTGAGCGCACTGGCGCAAACCCAGGTCAGCCAGATCCAGCGCGAGCTCGAAGCGCCACTGCTGATTGCCGGCGGCCTGGTACGGGTCAACGCCCTGCTCGGCACGCCGGGCGCCGATGGCCAGCCGCGCCTGAGCGTCAGCCGCGAGCAACTGATCAGCCTGATCAAAGAGAACGTCGAAAAGAACCCGAAGATTCTCGGCACCTACATCGGCTGGGAGAAAAACGCCCTCGATCACAATGACGCGGCTTACGTCGGCACCCGCGTGGTCGGCATCGATGCGGCCAACGGGCGCTTTCTGCCGTGGTGGTTCCGCAATGACGACGGCACGCTGGGCCTGGACAAACTGGCCGACGTCGATGACCAGAAAGTCCTCTCCACCGGCGTGCGCGCCAGCGAGTACTACCTGTGCTCGAAAGAGAGCAAAAAGTCCTGCGTGATCGATCCGGCACCGTACAAGGTCGGCGACAAGATCGTCATGCTCGCCTCCTTCATTGAACCGATCATGCTCAACGGCACCTTCCAGGGCATCGTCGGCGCCGACCTGTCGGTGAACTTCATTCAGGAAATGCTCCTCGGCGCGAACCAGAAGCTCTACAGCGGCGCCGGTGAAATGGCCTTGGTCGGCGGCAATGGCCGGATCGTTGCCTACACCAAGGACCCGAGCAAATTCGGCGAGAAAATCAGCGACATCCTCGACGCCGAGCAAACGGCCAACATGGCCAATCTCAAACGCGGCGAGGTGACTTACTCGGTCAACAAGGACAAGGGCCGCATCGAGTTGTACCTGCCGTTCGGCATCGGCCAGACCGACGCGCGCTGGACACTGATGCTGCAATTGCCGCTCAACGCGGTGATGGCCGATCTGCAGAAACTGCAGGGCGACCTTGATGCGCAACGCAAGTCCGACACCTTCGGCATGGCCATGGTCGGTCTGCTGATCGCCGGCCTTGGCTTGCTGGTGATCTGGCTGGTCGGCCACGGCATTGCCCGGCCGTTGAAGCAGATGGTCGCGATGCTCAACGACATCGCTCAGGGTGAAGGTGACCTGACCCGCCGCTTGAGCAGTGATCGCAGCGATGAACTCGGTTCGATCGCCAAGGGCTTCAACACCTTCCTGGCCAAATTGCAGGCGATGATCACGCAGGTGGTGACGTCAGTGCAAAGCGTCAGCGATTCCTCGGAGCACACCGCCGACATCGCCATTCGCACCAACATCGGCATCCAGAAACAAATGGCCGAGATCGATCAGGTCGCCACCGCCGTGCAGGAAATGACCGCCACCGCGCAGGACGTTGCGCGCAATGCGACGCAGGCTGCACAAGCCGCCAGCCATGCCGATCAAGCGGCCAGTCAGGGCATGCAGATCGTCCGCGACACGTCCAATTCGATCGGCGTGCTGGCGCTGGAAATCGGCAAAGCCGTGGGCGTGGTACAGACGCTGGCGAAGGACAGCGAGAACATCAACGCGATCCTCACAGCGATTCGCGGGATCGCCGAGCAGACCAATTTGCTCGCGCTGAATGCGGCGATTGAAGCGGCACGTGCCGGCGAGCAAGGTCGCGGTTTCGCGGTGGTGGCGGATGAGGTGCGCAATCTGGCGCAGAAAACGCAGAAGGCCACCGAAGAAATCCAGAGCATGATCCAGCAACTGCAACAGGGCACCCGCGACGTGGTGCGGGTCATGGAAGACAGTCAGAACCGCACCGACGAAAGCGTGCAGCACGCGGCGAAAGCGGCTGAGGCGCTGGAGACGATTACCCAGGCGGTGTCGGTGATCAACGACATGAACACGCAGATTGCCAGTGCGGCGGAAGAGCAGAGCGCGGTGGCGGATGACATCAATCGCAACGTGATCAACATTGGACAGGTGGCCAATGAAGTGGCGGGCGGTGCGGATGAGTCGAGCTCGGCGAGTGCCGATTTGACCAAGTTGGCGGAACAGCAGCGGCGGTTGATCAATCAGTTCAAGGTTTAAGGGCAAGATCAAAAGATCGCAGCCTTCGGCAGCTCCTACAGAGGCTGCGATCTTTTCGCTTTTCAAATTAACCCGGGGTCAGGCACTCCGGGCCATTGAGTTTGGGATCATTGATCAGGTTCGCCAACACCCGCTCACGCAATGCGACCGGTTCACTGGCCAGCAACCCTTGCAACACATGCAACGGCGTCTGCGGATCGAGCCACGCCGCCTGCCCCGCCTCATCGAGAATCAACGGCCGGCGTTGACTCGACGCCGGCTGAGTAATCACCGCCGTGCTCAACCAGACCTGTTCCTGCACCGGATACGCCTCCCAGATCGCCGCAAAAAACAGCGACGAACCCTCGCCCGGCGTCAGCCAGAACGGCCGCTTGCGCTGGGTCCCGCGCCATTCGTAAAACCCGTTCGCCGGCAGCAGGCAGCGACGCTGGCGCAGCGCCTCACGAAACATCGGTTGCTCGGCGACGGTTTCCGCGCGGGCATGCGCCGGGGTTTTCGACAGATCGGTCAGCCACGGCGGCGTCAGGCCCCAACGGGCGCGGGCCAGGGCGCGCTCGCCGTCTTCACCGGCACGCAGCATCAACACCGAATCATTGGGGGAAATGTTCCACTGCGCCTGCTGATCGGCGGGAAAACCTGGCAGGGCCGCGAAATCGCGGTTCCAGCGAAACAGGGCATAACGTCCACACATGGGGCAACACGGCTCTGAAGTAAAACGAAGCTCAGCCTAACAGACCAGCGTTCCGGGGAAGCTCTCCGGTTCATCGCCGGGCAGCGGCAGCGCGGCATTGTACGCGGTGATCAACTCGCGGGCGTATTCGGCCTGGTCGTTATCGACGGACAGTGCCAACAACCCGAAGATCGGCAATTCGCCCGTACCACCGAGCAAATCGCGGCCAACCAGATGCGCCTCGATGCCTTCGCTGGCAAGCATGCCCTTGAGCATTTCGCCTTCCATCAGGTTTTCCGGCTCGTAGATTCGCTGCATGGGCGCGCCTCACTCGTTTTCGCTGAAGACTTCCAGAAACCAGTCCTCTTCGTGTACCTGCAAGACAAACGTGATTGGCCGGCAACACACCTGACAATCTTCGATATAGGTCTGATCGCCACCGGACAGGTCCACTGACGTCTCGACCGTTTCCCCACAATAAGGACATTCGTATTCAGCAGGTTCCAGCATCGCGGTCTCCCAAGTGACTTGTGCGTATAATCGCCGGTCTATTTGCAGGGCTATTTTTGTCTGGCTACCTTTTCAGACCGTGCCCCGTTGGTTTTCGATCAAAACCTTTACTTACCCTAGCCGTTTCCAACAAGAGAGCATGATGGGCGAATTCGATGCCATCCGACCTTACGACGACAGCGAAGTACCTGTGGTACTGGCAAGACTGCTCGGCGACAAGGCGTTTCTAGATATCCTCACCCACTTCCGCTTCCCGCGTTTTGCCGGTGCATTCGGCTGGATGCTCAAACCACTTATAGCCCATCGGCTGCGTCGTGAGTTCGCCGACGTGACCTCGGTGGCGACGTTGCAGGACAAGGTCGAGTCCTACGTCGACCACACCATCGAGCGCGCCACCGACGGCGTGACCTACACCGGTGTCGAGCAATTCAAGTCGGGCAGCGCCTATCTGTTCATCGCCAACCACCGCGATATCGTCATGGACCCGGCCTTCGTCAACTACGCCGTGTACCACGCCGGCCTGCCGACGCCGCGCATTGCGATTGGCGACAACCTGCTGCAGAAGCCGTTTGTCAGCGACCTGATGCGTTTGAACAAAAGCTTTATCGTCCACCGCTCGATCACCGGCCGTCGCGAGAAAATGGCCGCGTATCAGCTGTTGTCGGCGTACATCAACCACTCGATTCGCAACGATTGCGCCTCGATCTGGATCGCGCAGGCTGAAGGTCGGGCGAAGGACGGCGATGACCGCACCGAGTCGGCGATCCTCAAGATGTTCCACATGAGCCGCAAGGACGAGCCGTTCGGCGAAGTCATTCGCTCGCTGAACGTCACTCCGGTGTCGATCAGCTACGAATACGACCCGTGCGACCAGGCCAAGGCCCGCGAGCTGTACATCCGCGCCACCACCGGCACCTACGCGAAAGCGCCGGGCGAAGATGACGTGAGCATCGCCAAGGGCATCACCGGCTACAAGGGCCGCGTACACGTGAACTTCGCCGCGCCGATCAGCGAGCTGTTTGAAGACACCAAGCAATTGGCAGTCGAGATGGACAAGCAGATTCTTGGCGGCTACCGGTTATTCCCGGTGCATTACCTGGCGTATGCGCAGTGGGCCGATGCTGATGCGCAATTGAATGTGCCGAAGGCTGCCGAAGTGTTCCCGGCGGATGAACTGGCCAAGGCCCAGGAAGAATGGCAGAGCCGGCTGGATGCTTGCCCTGCGGAGCACCGTCCGTATCTGGTGCTGCAATATGCGACGCCGGTGCGCAATCAGTACCGCGTAAAAGCCGGGCTGCCGTTGTAAAAGCAACAGCAAGATCAAAAGATCGCAGCCTGCGGCAGCTCCTACAGGGGATTCATGTAGGAGCTGCCGCAGGCTGCGATCTTTTGCTTTTAGAAGCGGGTGCTGATCCAGGAAACGATCAGGGCCAGAGTGAGGCAGGCGAAACCAAAACGATAGAAAAACCGGTTCATGCGCAACGTCGCCCAGTCCAGCATCGGCTCGGCATTGGGTTGCGCCTGGCGCTGAGCGGCAATACTGGCCATCGCGCGCTGTTCACGGCGACGGGTGGCGTGCAATAGCCAACTGCCGGGAAACGCCAACAGCAGCGCCAGCAGGTTGATCAATTTGGCGGGATGGGCGGTAAACAGCGTCATCAAGTGCAGCGACATCACAGACCTCTATCTAAACCGGTATGACAGGCGCCAGATCGACGACCGCGGCGCGGATTCTACCGAAACCCGAGTGCCCTGCCCCAGCGTTTGCGACAAATTACATGACAATCGACCGATGGCTGTCCTGTGTCACGGCTTCGTCATGTGGATGCACCACCATGCGCGCCTCGAAACGCACATGGAACGCGACATGCTTCACGCTGAAAACCAGGATCGTCTCTACCTCATCACCCCTTACGACGAACAACAAAGCCTCGTTGGCAGCCTTGCCTTCAATGTTCAGGATCGCCATTGGCTGGTGTATTGCGCCCTCGGCGGGCATCAGCATGCGGATTTACCCGAGACCGACCTGCTGACCGGCGTCAGCGTCCTCGACTTCTACTCGCAGGCGGCCTGAAAAATCAAAAGCCCCTCACCCTAACCCTCTCCCGGAGGGAGAGGGGACTGACCGGGTTGCTTGGTCGAGGTACATCGACCTGAAACTCCAAGGTGAATGTAGATCTCATGAACAACACAGATCGGCTACCTTTCCCCCTCGCCCCCCCTGGGGGAGAGGGCTGGGGTGAGGGGGCAGGATTTCATGCCCCATGAAAAAGCCCGGGGCCATTGCTGGCACCGGGCTTTTTTGCATCTGCCGACAGCTTACTCGGCGAGCACCTGACCCACGGTCGGATCCTTGAACAGACGCGTCAGCGCATCACTCAACACATCGCTCACCAGCTTGGTGTTGGTTTCCTGGTTCGGCGCCATGCCGAAACGTTGGTCCAGCGACGCACCGTAACGACCGCTGTAACGGCGGTTTGCGTTCTGCACGTCGGAGCGGAAGGTCGCGCCGATGGTCGCTTCAGTCACGTACATGCCTTCTTTCGGCGACTGATATTTCAGCTCGGCCAGGGTCACGGTCAGCTGCGGCGCATTCGGCGCGTTGTTGGTCGGGGTGAAGCCCAACAGACGCACGGCGGCTTCAGCCTGAGCCTGCAACTTCGGCAGGATCTGCTCGCGCTGCACGGTGATGGCGCTGGTTTCCGGGTACAGGCCGCCACGGGTACCGAGGGTTGGCGACGGACGACCGTCAACCACACGCACGACAACGGGCTGGCCACGGCCGACCGCAGGCAACTGCGTGGTCAGCTTCGGCTCCGGATTCAGTTGTTGCGGGCTGTGGGCGCAGCCGGCCAGGGTCAAACCGGCCACAGTGATCAAACCGAACAACAGGCGTTGCAACATGCTCTTCTCTCCAGAATCAGGCACAAACAGGCCGGCAGTATAGCGGTGGGCCACTGCGGGTCACCAGCACCCGACAGCGAATACTGCAATGTCTGACAAACCCTGCCGAACGCGGTTCCTGTCACAGATTGTTCACCTGTCATACACGTTGACGTCACGGCCCTTTGCCAACCTCCAAAGCAGTCCTCCAACAAGGTACTCGACCATGCGTTATCTGATCTCGTTGTTCGCCCCTCGTCCGCTGCACCGCAGCTTCGCGCTGCTCGACCGCAACGGCCATTGCCAGGCATTCAAGCAGTGCAGCCTGCAACCGATGGGCGACGGTTGGGTGGAAATCGAGGAAATTCGCCTCAACTGGTTGCACCAGCCACTGCCCGCCAGCGCCCGCGTCATGGTGTCGCAGCCCCGCGCACGGGTGCAAGCGATGTTGAGCATCTGACCGGATGCCTAATAAAAGTCATTAAACACGAGCAACTGCCCGCATTTCTTCGATACAATCTCCCCCCGATTATAAGGACGTCTCCTGATCGGGCCCCGCAACAGCGTCAATGCGCATCGCATCGACATCAAAATCGCCCACAGAGAGCCGCCCACACAGATCGAGTGAAGTTGGCGCGCTTGCCTGTTCTTCCGGCAAAAACCCCGCTTTTCGCGAATCTGCAGAGCTGTCATGACGCTCGGCCGCCGCGTTGTTTTTGCCCTCGGGCATGGTGCCAAGCCCGGACAGCCCTTTTTTGAGGTTCACGTCTTCAAAAGAGCGTGAAAAAAACGGGTTTTCACAACTTCACAAGAGTGTGGCGAGCAAATGAAAAGTTTTGCGTCTGAACATGCACCATTAGCGTCTGAAACAGCCCAACGACACAGGACCGGGTATACCTCGAATATCGGAGCCTGAAGCCTGTCCGCTACGGATTTGGTTGCACAAAAACGGATGTCTCGACCATAAGTCGAATTGCCAGCCACGTGCTGAAATGAGTTCATGGAGCTCTTGAAGCCTGGCCGCACGCATCCGTCGAAGTTGCGAAAAATTGCGAAGATTCGGACATGGCGACCTGACCACGGATAGCTGGGGCACAACTGATCTGTCCCGGAAAGCCTGGCAGCCATGCCGACAATTTGGTGCTGCAGATTTTGGAGACGCGTTAAATGGCGCATAACGAAGCAGTCGACGTAGTACTGGTTGGGGCCGGCATCATGAGTGCCACCCTTGCCGTACTGCTCAAAGAGCTCGACCCCGCGATCAAGCTGGAAGTCGTCGAGCTGATGGATTCCGGTGCTGCGGAGAGTTCCAACCCGTGGAACAACGCCGGTACCGGTCACGCCGGCCTGTGCGAGCTGAACTACACGCCGCAAGCCGCTGATGGCACCGTCGACATCAAGAAAGCCGTGCACATCAACACCCAGTTCGAGGTGTCGAAGCAGTTCTGGTCGTACCTGACCAAGCAAGGCACCTTCGGCTCGTGCAAATCCTTCATCAGCCCGGTACCGCACCTGAGTTTCGTCCAGGGCGACAAAGGTGTGTCGTTCCTCAAGGAACGCTTTGACGTGTTGAGCAAGCACCACGCTTTCTCCGACATGGAATACACCGAAGACAAGGCCAAAATGGCCGAGTGGATGCCGCTGATGATGCCGGGCCGCTCGCCGGACGAAGTCCTCGCTGCGACCCGCGTGATGAACGGCACCGACGTCAACTTCGGCGCGCTGACCAATCAGTTGCTCAAGCACCTGACCAGCGCCCCGGACACGCAAGTCAAATACTGCAAGCGCGTGACCGGCCTCAAGCGTAACGGCAGCGGCTGGACCGTCAGCATCAAGGACGTCAACAGCGGCAGTACCCGCGAAGTCGACGCCAAATTCGTCTTCCTCGGCGCGGGCGGCGCGGCGCTGCCGTTGCTGCAGGCGTCGGGCATCGAAGAAAGCAAAGGCTTCGGCGGCTTCCCGATCAGCGGCCAGTGGCTGCGTTGCGACAACCCGGAAGTGGTCAAACACCACCAGGCCAAGGTTTACAGCCAGGCCGCCGTGGGTTCGCCACCGATGTCGGTGCCGCATCTGGACACCCGCGTGGTCGACGGCAAGAAATCCCTGCTGTTCGGGCCATACGCCGGTTTCACCACCAAGTTCCTCAAGCACGGTTCCTTCATGGACCTGCCGCTGTCGGTTCGCGCCGGCAACATCGGGCCGATGCTGGCCGTGGCGAAAAACAACATGGACCTGACCAAGTACCTGGTCAGCGAAGTGATGCAATCGATGGAGCAGCGTCTGGATTCCCTGCGTCGTTTCTACCCTGAAGCGAAAGCCGAAGACTGGCGCCTGGAAGTGGCCGGCCAACGGGTGCAGATCATCAAGAAAGACCCGAAAAAGGGCGGCATCCTACAGTTCGGTACCGAACTGGTGTCGGCCAAGGACGGTTCCCTCGCCGCCCTGCTCGGTGCTTCGCCGGGTGCCTCGGTGACCGTTTCGATCATGCTGGAACTGATCGAGAAGTGCTTCCCGGCCAAGGCCAATGGTGAGTGGGCTGGCAAACTGGCCGAGATCTTCCCGGCTCGTGAAAAGGTGCTGGAGACCGATGCTGCGCTGTATCGCAAGATCAACACGCAGAACAACATCGCGCTGGAACTGGTTGAAGAAAGCAGCGAGACACCAAGCTACGCTTGATCACGCCGCATAAAAAACGCCCCGGACTCAGAGAGTGCGGGGCGTTTTTTTACGCGTGAACATTGGCAAGACTTCTGTGGCGAGGGGATTTATCCCCGCTGGGCTGCGAAGCGGCCCCAAAACCTGCTGCTAAGGTATGTCAGGCAAACCGCACTCACTAATTTTGCGACTGCTGCGCAGCCGAACGGGGATAAATCCCCTCCCCACAGTTATTGGGGATAACTCACGTGCGGGATTTTTCGATCAGTTCGATGTATTCCGGCGCGTTGCGCTGATCGGCGATCAGGTCAACAAAGGTCTTGCCCTGCTCGTCCTTGCCATCGACGTCGTAGCCAGCTGCAACGAAGAAACCCAGGAAGCGCTCGAAGTCATCGATGCGCAAGCCACGGTAAGCCTTGATCAGTTTGTGCAGCGACGGCGAAGTGGCGTCGACCGGTTCAAAATCGAGGAACAGCTTGATCTGCTCATCGCCGATCTCGTCACCAATCACTTGTTTCTTATCTTTACGCATTGCCGACTCCAGCTCGCAGACATTACACGGGGCGGGCAGTTTACCCCTGCCCTGCCGTCGGGCTCAACGCGAACGCGTGCTGCCGGTGTGCAAATCGGCCCAGATATGGCCGTTGGCGTAACTGAGGAACTGCACATACACGGTGTCATTGCGCAGCAAATCGATGATCACGCGATATTGGGCCTGTGGATAAAACAGCGTCAGGGTTTTGCTCTTGTCGTCGTAGATCGGCTTTTTCAGGCTTTTGCTTTCGCCATCAAAATTGACCAGCACCTGAGCGATGGTCGCGCCTTTGTTCAGGGACTTGCCCTTGAGGCGGATCAGCAGCGGCGAGGTGACCGGGATCGGTTGCTGATTGGACTGGCGTTGCGCGCCCACCACAACGGAATAGTCGGTGATCTGCATGAGTTGCTGCTGCTCGGGCTCGGCATCGCGTACGGTCAGATCGTCCGGCGGCAGGAATTGGCTGTGCATCGGCGCGGCGGAAAGAGGCAGGCTGAAGATCAGGAAAAGCGCGGCGAGGCTGCGGATCAAGAGGCGCATGACAGGCTCCGGAAGGCGGGGCCGAGCACTCTAGCATGGGTTTAAAAGCAAAAGATCGCAGCGTTCCGCAGCTCCTACATTGAACCTGTAGGAGCAGCCGAAGGCTGCGATCTTTTGATCTTGCTTACATGCCTTTAACGGCAAAGATCCCGTTGGCGTTGCGCCAGTAGCCTTTGTAATCCATGCCGTAACCGAAGATGTAACGGTCGATGCACGGCAGGCCGACGAAATCGGCTTTCAGGTCAGGACGCGCCTTGCGGTCGTGATCCTTGTCGATCAGCACAGCGGTGTGGACTTTGCGCGCGCCGGCGTGTTTGCAGAAGTCGATGATCGCGCCCAGGGTGTGACCTTCGTCGAGGATGTCGTCGATGATCAGCACGTCGCGGTCGATGAACGAGACTTCCGGCTTGGCTTTCCAGAACAGGTCGCCGCCGCTGGTTTCGTTGCGATAACGGGTCGCGTGCAGGTAGGACGCTTCCAGCGGGAATTGCAGATGCGTCAGCAGTTTGCCGGAGAAGATCAGGCCGCCGTTCATCACGCAGAACACCACAGGGTTGCTGTCAGCCAGTTGTTCGTTGATATGTGCACCGACACGGGCGATGGCCGCCTCGACTTCAGCTTCGGTGTACAGGCAGTCAGCCTCTCGCATGATTTGACGGATATGCTCGAGATCAGCGGACATGGCGCTCTCCAGGGGGGAATGTGGGGGGGTATGGCTGCGAAAAGCGGGCAAAGGTACGCATCTCGGGAGGCCGAATCAAGCCTTTATGGACTAACGTACAGAATGTCCTATAGGACATCACCCTCGGATAGATTAATCTAGGCCGGTTTTTTTGCCCGCCGCCGGAGTTTTTCCATGCCCATCCTCGAGATCCGCCATCCGCTGATCCGTCATAAACTCGGCCTGATGCGCCGCGCCGATATCAGCACCAAGAACTTCCGTGAGCTTGCTCAGGAAGTCGGCGCCCTGTTGACCTATGAAGCTACAAAAGATTTGCCGCTGGAGTCCTACGATATTGCAGGCTGGTGCGGCACCGTGTCGGTCGAGAAAATCGCCGGCAAGAAGATCACCGTTGTGCCGATCCTGCGCGCCGGCATCGGCATGCTTGAAGGCGTGCTGAGCCTGATCCCGGGTGCCAAGGTTTCCGCTGTGGGTGTCGCCCGCAACGAAGAAACCCTGCAAGCGCACACCTATCTGGAAAAACTGGTTCCGGAAATCGACGAACGGTTGGCGATGATCATCGACCCGATGCTCGCCACCGGCAGCTCGATGGTTGCGACCATCGACCTGTTGAAAAAAGCCGGCTGTAAAGACATCCGCGCGATGGTGCTGGTTGCCGCGCCGGAAGGCATTGCCGCAGTAGAAAAAGCTCACCCGGACGTGACCATCTACACCGCGTCCATCGATGAGCGCTTGAACGAGCACGGTTACATCATCCCTGGACTTGGCGACGCCGGTGACAAGATCTTCGGCACCAAGCAGAAGGACGCGTAACCATGCAGCAAGAGTTCAACGATCCGCTCTGGCGCACGGTGCTGTCCGGCGCCCAGATGCTGTTCGTGGCTTTCGGCGCCCTGGTGCTGATGCCGCTGATCACGGGCCTGGACCCGAACGTGGCACTGTTTACCGCAGGTCTTGGGACGATTCTGTTCCAGATCGTCACCGGGCGTCAGGTGCCGGTGTTTCTGGCGTCGAGCTTCGCTTTCATCACCCCGATCATTCTCGCCAAGGGCCAGTTCGGCCTCGCGGCGACCATGGGCGGTGTGATGGCGGCCGGTTTCGTCTACACCTTCTTAGGCCTTGCCGTGAAGATCAAAGGCACCGGCTTCATTGACCGTTTGCTGCCGCCGGTAGTGATTGGCCCGGTGATCATTTCCATCGGCCTGGCCATGGCGCCGATTGCCGCGAACATGGCGATGGGCAAGGCTGGCGATGGTTCTGAACTGATCCACTACCAGACCGCAATGCTGATCTCGATGCCGGCGCTGCTGACCACGTTGATCGTGGCGGTGTTCGGTAAAGGCATCTTCCGTCTGGTGCCGATCATCTCCGGTGTGCTGGTCGGTTTTGCCATGGCGTTCTATTTCGGCGTGGTCGACACCGCGAAGATTGCTGCTGCGCCATGGTTTGCGATTCCGCATTTCACTGCGCCGGAGTTCAACTGGCAGGCGATTCTGTTCATCGTTCCGGTGGCATTGGCCCCGGCCATTGAGCACATCGGTGGCGTGATTGCCGTGGGTAGCGTGACTGGTCGTGATTACCTGAAGAAGCCGGGCCTGCATCGCACCCTGCTCGGTGACGGCATTGCCACCACCGCAGCTGGCCTGTTCGGCGGCCCGCCAAACACCACCTACGCCGAAGTGACTGGCGCGGTGATGCTGACCAAAAACTACAACCCGAAAATCATGACCTGGGCGGCGGTTTTCGCCATCACCCTGGCGTTCATCGGCAAGTTCGGTGCGCTGCTGCAGAGCATTCCGGTGCCGGTGATGGGCGGGATTCTGTGCCTGTTGTTCGGCTCGATCGCGGCGGTGGGCATGAACACGCTGATCCGTCACAAGATCGATCTGGGCGAAGCACGCAATCTGGTGATTGTTTCGGTGACGTTGGTGTTCGGGATTGGCGGAGTGCTGGTCGGCACCGGGACTGGCCCGGACGACTTCGGCCTCAAAGGCATCGCGCTGTGCGCGGTGGTGGCGATTGCGCTGAACCTGATCCTGCCGGGCAATGACGGCTGGAAGAACAAGAAGGCGGATGAGCCGCTGATCTAAAGATCGGCTCATACCCTGTGTGATCGTTCCCACGCTCTGCGTGGGAATGCAGCCCGTGACGCTCCGCGTCACTGGACGCAGAGCGTCCCTAGAGGCATTCCCACGCGGAGCGTGGGAACGATCATCACAACGCCAGCGGCGCTCGTTCGCAGAGAGTCGCCAAAGCTTTCGCCCAATGCGTGTCATCATTCAGGCACGGCACCAAAACCAACTCCTCACCCCCCGCTTCGCGGAACTGTTCCTTGCCGCGATCACCAATCTCTTCCAGCGTCTCGATGCAATCGGCAACAAACGCCGGGCACATCACCAGCAACTTCTTCACGCCGCTTTTACCCAGTTCATCCAGCCGCGCTTCGGTGTACGGTTCGATCCACTTCGCCCGCCCCAGACGCGACTGAAACGACACCGACCATTTGCCATCCGGCAGGCCCATGCGCTCGGCAAACAATGCCGCCGTGCGCAGGCATTGCGCGCGATAACAGGTCGCCATGACCGCAGGCGAGGCGTTCTTGCAGCAGTCGTCATTCTTGAAGCAATGATTGCCGGTCGGATCAAGCTTGGTCAGATGCCGCTCAGGCAAACCGTGAAAACTCAGCAACAGGTGATCGTAATCCTGCTGCAAATGCGGCTTGGCGCTTTCCACCAGCGCATCCAGATATTCCGGCTGATCGTAGAACGGCTGCAGCACCGACAATTTCACCTCGAGCTTCTTCTCGCGGATCACTCGCTTGGCTTCTTCGATCACCGTGGTCGTGGTGCTGTCGGCGAACTGTGGATAAAGCGGCGCCAGCGTAATGCGCTTGTGCCCCGCCGCGACCAGTTTCAGCAGGCAGGTTTCAATCGACGGTTCGCCGTAACGCATCGCCAGTTCTACCGGGCCTTGAGTCCACTGCGCCTTCATCTGCTGTTGCAGACGACGGCTGAGCACCACCAGCGGCGAGCCCTCCTCCCACCAGATCGACGCATAGGCGTGGGCCGACTGCTCCGGGCGTTTGATCAGGATCAGCGACACCAGCAGACGCCGCACCGGCCAGGGCAGGTCGATCACGTACGGGTCCATCAGGAACTGATTGAGGTAGCTGCGCACATCGGCCACAGAAGTTGAGGCCGGGGAACCCAGGTTGACCAGAAGCAAAGCGTGATCGGTCATGCAACGTCCTATTTCAGAGGCGGCTGGAGAGATCATCCAGGGCCGCGCGTAAATCCGTGAACTGGAAAGTGAAACCCGCTTCCAGCAAGCGTGCCGGCGTAGCCTTCTGGCCGCCAAGCAACAACAAAGACATCTCGCCGAGGCCGATCTTCAGTGCCAGCGTCGGCATCGGCATGAACGCCGGGCGGTGTAAAACGCTGCCCAGCGTCTTGGCAAATTCGCGATTGCGCACAGGTTGCGGCGCGCACGCATTATAAGGACCACTGGCCTGATCGCGGTGCAGAAGAAAATCAATCAGGGCGATTTGATCGTTGATATGAATCCACGGCATCCACTGCCGGCCGTTGCCCAAAGGCCCGCCCAGACCCAGCTTGAACGGCAGCAATAACCGCGACAAAAAGCCGCCCTCGGCCGACAGCACCAACCCGGTTCGCACCAGCACCACACGGATGCCCTGCGCTTCGGCACGTTGCGCGGTTTCTTCCCAGGCGATGCACAACTGACTGGCGAAATCGTCGATCACCGGCGGCGAATCTTCGCTCAGTTCGCGTTCACCGCCATCGCCGTACCAGCCGATCGCCGAACCGGAAATCAGCAACGCCGGTTTCTGTGAGCGGGTTTCCAGCCATGCCAGCAAGGACTCCGTCAGGGTGATGCGGCTGCTCCACAGCAACGCCTTGCGGCGATGGGTCCAAGGCCGATCGGCAATCGGTGCGCCAGCAAGGTTGATGATCGCGTCCAGCGGTTCTTCGCCAATGTCTTCGAGACGCGCAATGCCACGCACCTGCGCACCGCAGATCTTCGCAACCTTCTCCGGTTTGCGACTCCACACCGTCAAGCGATGGCCCTGCCCCAACCAGTGCCGGCAGAGCTGACGTCCGATCAAACCAGTACCGCCGGTCAGCAATATGTGCATGACATCTTCCTCGCATGGCGTTTAACCCGGATCACTAGTCTATTTTTAAAAGCAGGGATCTTTTCTATCGGGCAGGCTCTATTGTTTAACCATAGGCCAAGCTGTCAGAACGAGAACGCTAGAAGTTATACCAGAAAACAAAATTGTACAGGTTTCAATCACGGCGTAGTCTGTACAGAAAGGTAAACGAGGCCCCTATGACTGTACCTATCGCAATCATCGGCACCGGCATCGCCGGGCTCTCCGCCGCCCAGGCTCTGACAGAGGCCGGGCATACCGTGCAACTGTTCGATAAAAGCCGTGGCAGCGGCGGGCGCATGTCGAGCAAACGCAGCGACGCCGGCTCGCTGGACCTGGGCGCGCAGTACTTCACCGCCCGCGACCGCCGCTTCGTCACCGAGGTACAGCGTTGGCAAAGCCTGGGCTGGGTCGCCGAGTGGACGCCGCAGCTCTATACCTATCAGGGCGGGCAACTGAACCTGTCGCCGGACGAGCAGACCCGCTGGGTCGGCGCGCCGCGCATGAGCGCCATCACCCGTGGCTTGCTTGACGGTCTGGAAGTGCATTTCGCCTGCCGCATCACCGAGGTTTTCCGGGGTGAACAGCACTGGCATTTGCAAGATGCCGAAGGCTTCACGCACGGCCCTTTCAGCCATGTGGTGATCGCCACGCCAGCGCCACAGGCCACTGCTTTGTTGGCCGCTGCGCCGAAACTCGCCGGCGCCGCTGCCGGAGTAAAAATGGACCCGACCTGGGCCGTCGCCCTCGCCTTCGATACGCCTTTGGATACACCGATCGAAGGCTGCTTTGTGCAAGACAGCCCGCTCGACTGGCTGGCGCGCAACCGCAGCAAACCGGGGCGCGACAACACCCTCGACACTTGGGTGCTGCACGCGACCAGCGCATGGAGTCGGCAACACATTGACCTCTCCAAGGAAGCGGTGATCGAGCAACTGCACGGCGCGTTCGCTGAACTGCTGCACAGCGCGATGCCGGCGCCGAGCTTCAGCCTCGCCCATCGCTGGCTCTATGCCCGCCCGGCGACGGGTCATGAATGGGGCACGCTGGCCGATGCTGATCTGGGCTTGTATGCCTGCGGCGACTGGTGCCTGTCGGGGCGTGTGGAGGGTGCATGGCTGAGTGGTCAGGAGGCTGCGCGTCGCCTGCACGAACACCTGCAATGAACCGCATCAACCCGCGTAAATTGCTGCTGTCGAAATGGACAGCAGCCCACCCGCAGAACCGTGAAAAACACTTTCTGGTGACCGAGCTGTTCCGAGATGAGGAAGGCACTGTGCTGGAAATCGAGTTACAAGCGGTGCTGACCAAACGCGTTGAACGCCTCGATTGGCAAGCGCTACAAAACAGCACTCACTGGAAAATCGGTTGGCTCATGTAGGAGCTGCCGAAGGCTGCGATCTTTTGATCTTGTGGTTGTAAAAGCAAAATCAAAAGATCGCAGCCTTCGGCAGCTCCTACAGAAAGTTATACAAATGATTTGACTTGTACACCTTTGAATCTATGCTAAGCCAATGTTGTACAGAGATTGATCTCTGTACAGGTTTAGATTCGAGGTGCCTATGCTTGCCCTTCCCGCCGCCAAACCGAAAATCGCCATCAGCGCCTGCCTGATGGGTGCCGAGGTGCGCTACAACGGCGGACACAAGGAATCACGCCTGTGCAGCCGCACCCTCACTGAATATTTCGATTTCACCCCGGTCTGTCCGGAAGTCGCCATCGGCCTCGGCATTCCGCGCGAGCCGATCCGCCTCGTCGGTGATCCCGACAATCCTGAAGCCATCGGCACAGTGAATTCGGCGATCAACGTCACCCAGCCACTGGCGGCGTACGGCGAGCAAATGGCCGCCGAACTCGAGGGCATCTGCGGTTACATCTTCATGCAGCAATCGCCGTCCTGCGGGCTGGAACGGGTCAAGGTCTACCACGCCAACGGCGCGCCGGTGAATGGCGGCGGACGTGGCATCTACGCCCAGGCCTTCTGCGCACAACACCCGGATTTGCCGGTGGAAGAAGCCGGACGCCTCAACGATCCGGTGCTGCGGGAAAACTTCATCACCCGCGTCTTCGCCTACAGTGCCTGGCAGCAAGTCCTCGCCGACGGCCTCAGCCGCCGCGCCCTCACCGAATTTCACTCGCGCTACAAATACCAGTTGATGGCCCACAATCCGCTGCAATACAAGGCGCTGGGCAAGCTGCTGGGCAACATGGCGCACAGCGATCCGGCCGAACTCGGCCCGCGTTATTTCAGCGAGCTGATGGCGGCGCTGAAAAAATGCGCAACGCGCGGCACTCATTGCAACGTGCTGCTGCACATCAGTGGATATCTGAAGCAAGTGATCAGCGCCGAAGACAAACAGGAAATGGTCCACGTCATCAGCCAGTACCGCCTCGGCATCGTGCCGCTGGTGGTGCCGTTGACGCTGCTCAAGCATCACTTTCGCCAACACCCCGATCCGTACATCGCGCAACAGGTTTACCTGCAACCGCACCCGGAAAACCTCAGCCTGCGAAACGCCATCTGATGAACGACAAACCCGATTCCAGCGCCCAGGAAGACCTCGGCGCCGACTTCAAGAAAGCCCTCGACGAAGGCTGGCTGCCGATCCGCGAAGTCGCGCGGCAGACCGGCGTCAACGCGATCACCCTGCGCGCGTGGGAGCGACGTTATGGACTGGTCATCCCGCAACGCACACCCAAGGGACATCGGCTGTATTCGGCCGAACATGTGCAGCGGATTCTGACCATCCTGACCTGGCTCAATCGTGGCGTCGCGGTCAGTCAGGTCAAGCCGCTGCTCGACACCCCGCAAGCTTTCACGCCCACCGAGGAGAACGATTGGCACCCGCTGCGTCAGACGTTGCTGGCGGCGGTCATCCAGCTCAACGAACGCAACCTCGACGACAGCGTCAATCAAGCGATGGCGCTCTACCCGCCGCGCACCTTGTGCGAGCAGTTGCTGATGCCGCTGCTGGCCGATCTCGAACAGCGTTGGCAGGGCCAATTTGGTGCGCAGATGGAGCGCGTGTTCTTTTTTTCCTGGTTACGCAGCAAATTCGGCGCACGCATCTACCATAACAACCGTCAGTTGCACGCCGCGCCCTTGTTGTTGATCAACCATTCCGACCTGTCACTGGAACCTCATCTGTGGCTATGCGCGTGGCTGATCAGCAGCGCCGATTGCCCGGTGCAAGTCTTCGATTGGCCGTTACCGGCCGGCGAATTGGCACTGGCGGTCGAACACCTGCAGGCTCGTGGCGTACTGCTGTATTCCAGCAAAGCGATGAACCTGGCGCAGCTCCCCAAGCTACTGAACGGAGTCAGTTGTCCAAAAATGATTGTCGGACCAACGGTATGCATCCACCACGCCGAGTTGTCCGTAAGAACTTCCGAGATCACTGATGTGTACCTGGCTGAAGATCCGCTCTCGGCGCACCAGGCACTCGTTCAGTGTGGGCTGATTTAATGATGGATTTAATCTCATGCAACTGATCTGGCTGCGCAGCGACTTGCGCCAACACGACAACACCGCCCTCGCGGCCGCCGCAGCCCGCGGCCCGACCGTGGCCGTGTACTTGTTGAGCCCGCAGCAATGGCTGGATCACGACGATGCCGCGTGCAAGGTCGACTTCTGGCTGCGCAATCTCAAAGAGCTGAGCCACAGCCTCGACGCGCTGAACATTCCCTTGTTGATTCGCACCGCCACTCATTGGGATCACGCCCCGGCGGAATTGCTCAAACTGTGCCGCGAACTGCAGATCGAAGCGGTTCACGTCAACGAAGAATACGGCGTGCACGAAAGCCGTCGCGATGCCGCAGTGGCCGAAACCCTGCGGGCCGAGGGCATTGAGTTTCACAGCTACCTCGATCAGTTGCTGTTCAAACCTGGCACGGTGCTGACCAAGACCGACACTTACTTCAAGGTCTTCAGCCAGTTCAGAAAGGTCTGTTACGAACGCCTGCACCGCTCGATGCCGGCGCTTGTCAAGGCGCCGGGCAAGCAGTCAAAACTCAAGATCGACAGCGACCCGATACCTGATTCGGTCAAAGGCTTCGCCACCCCGAGTGAATCCCTCCAAGCCCTTTGGCCGGCGGGTGAAAAAGAAGCGCGGCGCCGCCTCGACACCTTCGCTGACGCGCAAATCGATTACTACAAAAGCGAACGAGACTTCCCGGCCAAACCCGGCACCAGTCAACTCTCCGCCTATCTGGCGGCGGGCGTGATCTCGCCACGTCAATGCCTGCATGCCGCGCTGCAAAGCAATCAGGGCGAATTCGAAAGCGGCAAGGTCGGTGCGGTCACCTGGATCAACGAGCTGCTGTGGCGCGAGTTCTACAAACACATTCTGGTCGGTTATCCACGGGTCTCGCGCCACCGCGCCTTCCGCCCGGAAACCGAGGCGCTGGCCTGGCGTGATGCGCCAGAGGAGCTTGCCGCCTGGCAAGAAGCGCGCACCGGCCTGCCGATCATCGACGCGGCGATGCGCCAATTGCTCGAAACCGGTTGGATGCACAACCGTCTGCGCATGGTCGTGGCTATGTTCCTGACCAAAAACCTGTTGATCGACTGGCGCGAAGGCGAACGCTTTTTCATGCGCCATCTGATCGACGGCGACCTGGCGGCGAACAACGGTGGCTGGCAATGGAGTTCATCGACCGGCACCGATTCCGCGCCGTACTTCCGGATTTTCAACCCGCTGAGTCAGTCGGAGAAATTCGACAGCGAAGGCCTGTTCATCAAGCACTGGTTACCGGAACTGGCCGGGCTGAACAAAAAGCAAATCCACAACCCGGCGAGCCTCGGCGGGCTGTTCGCCGTCGCCGATTATCCGTCACCCATCGTCAACCTCAGCGCCTCACGCGACCGCGCACTGGCCGCCTTCAAGAACCTGCCATCGCGCACGGTAATGGAGGGCGATGATGAGTGAATTCCTGCGCCGCTTCGCCCGGCAATTCTGCGAGTTGAACAGAGACAACCTGCACCGGCTGGGCGAGCTGTACAGCGATGACATTCACTTCACCGATCCGCTGCATGAAGTGCAGGGATTGCAACAACTGCACGAATATTTCAGTGAGCTGTACGCCAACGTCAGCGAGCTGCGTTTCGACTTTCACGGCTTCGACCAGATCGGCGACGGCGAAGGTTATCTGCGCTGGGTCATGAGTTATCGCCATCCGCGTCTGGCGGGTGGCCAGGTGATTCGCGTCAGCGGCTGCTCGCACCTGCTCTGGCGCGACAAGGTTTATCGCCACCGGGACTATTTCGATGCCGGGGCGCTGTTGTATGAGCATTTACCCGTATTGGGCCGGGTGATCGCCTGGCTAAAAAGGAGAATGGGATGAGTCGTACACCTCCACGGCGTTATTGGTTGACCGGGGCCAGCAGTGGCATCGGCGCGGCGCTGGCTGAAGAAATTCTCAAAACCGGGGCGCACCTGGCAGTGAGTTCTCGCCAAACCGCCCCGCTCAAGGTCTTGTCGCAGCGCTATCCCGGCCAGGTGCTGGTGGTGCCGGGGGATTTGACCAACAGCCAGACCGTGCGTGAAATCGGTGAGCAGATCACCGAAGACTGGGGCTCGCTGGACTCGGTGATCCTCAACGCCGGCACCTGTGAATATGTCGATGCCAAGCAATTCGATGCGTCGATCATCGAGCACGTGGTGCGCACCAATTTGCTCGCCAGCAGCTACTGCATCGAAGCCGCCCTGCCCTTGTTACGCAAAGGCACAGCGCCGCACCTGATCGGCGTCGCGAGTTCGGTGACCTACCTGCCGCTGCCGCGAGCCGAAGCCTATGGCGCATCGAAAGCCGGACTGCGTTACCTGTTCGAATCGCTGCGCATCGATCTGGCGGACGAAGGCATTGAAGTCACCGTGGTCAGCCCCGGTTTCGTCGAAACGCCACTGACCGCCAAGAACGATTTTCCGATGCCGCTCAGTTGGCCTGTGGATAAAGCTGCGCGGCATATCTTCACCAAACTCAAAGATCGTCCGCTGGAAATCGCCTTTCCGGCCTTGTTCATGGCCGCGCTGTGGCCGTTGTCGAAACTCCCCGCCAGGCTGCAACTGGCGATCGGCAAGCGCATGGTGCGCAAGTCACCGCCGCTGCGGGATCCGGCATGAAAATCGCCATCGTCGGCAGCGGGATCGCCGGGCTCACCTGCGCCTACCTGCTCAATCGCCGACATGACGTGCACGTGTTCGAGGCCAGCGACTGGGTCGGTGGCCACACGCACACGGTCGAGGTGACGGTCGACGGCCAGCAGTACGCGGTGGACACCGGTTTTATCGTGTTCAACGACTGGACCTACCCGAATTTCATCCGTTTGCTCGGCCAACTCGGCGTGGCGTTCAAACCGACTGAAATGAGTTTCTCGGTGAGCGATCCAGACTCCGGCCTGGAATACAACGGCAACAACCTCAACAGCCTGTTCGCCCAGCGCAGCAATCTGTTGTCGCCGGGGTTCTGGGGCATGTTGCGCGACATTCTGCGCTTCAATAAAGAAGCCCAGCGCGACCTCACCGAATTGCGCATCGCCAGCGACATGACCCTCGACGACTACCTGAAAGCAGGTAACTACGGCGAGCGTTTTATCCTGCATTACATCGTGCCGATGGGCGCGGCGATCTGGTCGATGCCGATGGCCGAGATGCTCAAATTCCCGCTGCAGTTCTTCGTGCGCTTCTTCAAGAACCACGGGCTGTTGTCGGTCAGTGATCGTCCGCAATGGCAAGTCATCGAAGGCGGCTCAAGCGCCTACGTGGCGCCGCTGAGCGCTTCGTTCAAAGACAAGATCCGCCTCAGTTGCCCGGTGACGCGCGTCGATCGCGATGAACACGGCGTGGTTATCCACAGCCCGGACGGGATCGAGCATTTCGACAAAGTGGTGTTCGCCTGCCACAGCGATCAAGCCCTGCAATTGCTCGCCAGCCCCAGCGATGCCGAACGCGAAATCCTCGGCGCCCTGCCCTACGCCGATAACGAGGTGGTGCTGCACACCGACACACGCCTGCTGCCGACACGCAAACTGGCGTGGGCCAGCTGGAACTATCGCCTCGGTGGCCCCGGCCATACTCACGCCGCAGTCACTTACGACATGAACATTCTGCAAGGCATTCAGAGCGATACCACGTTCTGCGTCAGCCTCAATCAGAGTGCCGGCATCAGCCCGTTCAAAGTGCTCGCCAAATACACCTACGCCCATCCGCAATACAGCCTCGCGGCGGTGGCGGCACAGCATCGCTGGGCGGAACTGGACGGTGCGCAACACACGCATTATTGCGGCGCCTATTGGGCCAACGGTTTCCATGAAGACGGCGTGGTCAGCGCCTTGCGCGTGGCGTCGGCGTTCGGGGAAACCCTATGAACAGCGCCCTGTACAGCGGCTGGATCGGCCATCGGCGTTTTTCGCCGCGCCAGCATGCATTCCGCTACCAGATCGGCTTGCTCTATCTCGACCTGAGCGAGCAGGACGCGGTGCTGGCGTTATCGCCGCTGGCGGGGCGCAGTCGCTTTGCGCCATTTTCTTTTCGCGAGACCGATTACCTGAAGACCTTTACCAGTCGCGGCGTAAGCCTGATCGATGCCGTGCGCCAGTTGGTCGGCGCGGCCATCGGCCACGAACCACAAGGCTCAGTCTGCCTGCTGACCCAGGCGCGCAGTTGGGGCTTGTCGTTCAATCCGGTGAGTTTTTTCTATTGCCACGAAGCCGACGGGCAACTGGCGGCGATTGTCTGTGAAGTCACCAACACGCCATGGCGCGAGCGTTATCACTACGTGTTGCCGGCGCGCGCACCGCTCAGCCGGCAAGATCTGCATCAACATTTTGCGGTGGCCAAGGCGTTTCACGTTTCACCGTTTTTGCCGCGTGATCTCGAATACCGCATGAGTTTCAGCCCCGCCGCACAAACCCTCGGCGTGCACATGGCCGACTGGCAGGGCGAGGACAAACTGTTCGATGCGACGCTCAATCTGCAACGCGAAAGCCTCGACCGTCACAGCTTGCATCGTTACTTGCGGCGCTTCCCGTGGATGACCGCGAAAACCGCTCTAGCGATTTACTGGCAAGCGCTACGGCTGCTGCTCAAACGCGCACCGATCTTTGCTCATCAGGCTGCCAACGGCAGCTTTAAAACCGCCACTGTGCCTCCCAAGGAGCACCGCCATGAAATCCTCTAGCCTGTCGGTCAGTCGGCTCAGCACTAACGGTTTGACCGGATCGCTGCTGCGCCGCGGTGTATTGCGCCAATTGGGTCAACTCAAACACGGCCAACTGCTGGTGGTCGAGGATGGCGAACGCTTGATGTTCGGCACGCCGGGCAGTGCGTTGCTCGGGGAGATCCATGTACTGGATTCGGCCGTCTGGGGCATGGTCGCCAGCAATGGCTCGATCGGCGCGGGCGAAGCGTTTATTCACGGTTACTGGAGTTCGCCGGACCTGACGGCGGTGGTGCGCGTGTTCGTCAGCAACCTCGACGTGCTCGATGCAATGGAGGGTGGCCTGGCCCGTCTCAGCCGGCCGTTGGTGCAAGGCCTGCACTGGCTCAACCGCAACACGCGCAAGGGTTCGCAGAAGAACATCGCCGCGCACTACGACCTTGGCAACGATCTGTTCGAGCAATTTCTCGACCCGACCATGATGTATTCGGCGGCGCAGTTCCTCTCCCCCGAAGACACCCTGGAGCAGGCGCAGTTGAACAAACTGGAGCGTATCTGCCAGAAACTCTCGCTCAAGCCCAGCGACCATTTGCTGGAGATTGGCACGGGCTGGGGCAGCATGGCGCTTTACGCCGCGCAGAATTACGGTTGCCGCGTGACCACCACAACACTATCGAAAGAGCAGTACGCCTTCACCGCCCAACGTATCGAACAACTGGGTTTGCAGGATCAAGTGACGCTGCTGCTCGAGGACTACCGCGACCTCACCGGCGAGTACGACAAACTGGTGTCGATCGAAATGATCGAAGCGGTCGGCCATCGCTTCCTGCCGACCTACTTCAAACAGTGCGCGCACTTGCTCAAGAGCAACGGTTTGATGCTGATTCAGGCGATCACCATCCGCGAGCAGCGCTACGAACAGGCCAAACGCGGCGTCGATTTCATTCAACGCTATATCTTCCCCGGCGGCGCCCTGCCCTGTGTACAGAAGATGCTCGAAGTGGTCAGCCGCGACACCGACATGAACCTGCTGCACATGGAAGATTTCGGCCTGCATTACGCCAAGACCCTGCGCCTGTGGCACGAGAACTTTCGCCGTGCCCATGGTCGTTTGACCGAGTTGGGTTACGACGATTATTTCCTGCGGTTGTGGGAATTTTACCTGTGCTACTGCGAAGGAGGATTTCTCGAACGCACCATCGGCACCGCGCAATTGCTGCTGGCCAAACCCGCAGCGATGACCGCGCCGCTGCTTGGCCGCTTCGATGCTTGAGCGTGTCGCCAATGCCGTGCTGTTCCAGATCGGCTGGCTGACCTGCGTGCTCGGCGGCAACAGTCTGTGGTTGTTGCTGGCGCTGGCGGTACTGGTGGTGCATTTGAGCTGGATCAGCAGTTGGGCGGCTGAAGGGCGTTTGATTCTCAGCGTAGTGATTGTCGGCACGGCGGTGGACAGCCTTTTGCGTGCGGTGGGGGTGTTTGAGTTTCAGGATCAATCGCCACTGATTCCGTTGTGGCTGATGCTGCTGTGGGCATTGCTTGCGACCACCTTGCGTCATTGTCTGCAATGGAGTGGCCGGCCCTGGTGGCTGGCAAGTGGGTTGGGCGCGGTCGGTGGCGCGTTGTCGTATTACGGCGGTGGACGACTGGCCGGGGTGCAATTTCCCTACGGCGAGTTACCAACGCTGATCGGCATCGGCCTGCTCTGGGCACTGCTGTTTCCGCTTTTGCACACCATGGCTCGGCGTTTGGCGCACTGAGCGTCTGTCAGACCTTTCACACGCAGATCGACCACTGCCTTACACTGGCGCCATGAAAACCATTCCCCACCAGCAAATCACCGAGCCTGCCGTTACTTGCTCAACCTGCGCGGCGTGCTGCTGCCAGCTCGAAGTGATGCTGATCACCGACACCGGCGTGCCTGATCGCTTTATCGATACCGATGAGTGGGGCGGCGAAGTGATGCTGCGTCTGGACGACGGCTGGTGCGCGGCGCTGGATCGCGACACGATGATGTGCACGATCTACGAAAAACGCCCGCTGATCTGCCGCGAATTCGAAATGGGTGCGCCTGAGTGCCTCGAAGAACGCCAGGGCATTACCACCGCGTATCGCTGATCCCATAAACAAAAGATCGCAGCCTTCGGCAGCTCCTACATGGGATTGAGTTTCACCTGTAGGAGCTGCCGAAGGCTGCGATCTTTTGATCGTGCTTACAACGGCATTGTGTAGTGCAGCGCGTAGCTTTCTACGCCGTCGTTACTACTGGCCAGGCCGGCGTTGGAATAGTGCGTCGCACGGATTCCGACTTCATGCCCGCCATTGAAACGCAGACCAAAACCGAGACGGTCTTCGAACTGGAATGAGCCGCCAATGTTGTTGGATTCGTACTTGGTGTTGGAGAACGCGGCGACGCCGATCCCCGCTTCGATATACGGTTTGACCGACTGACCGGCAAACTCGTAAACAAACACCGGCGAGAACGACAGGCTGTTGTTGCTGGAGGTCTTGTCACCTTCCCAATAGGTATAGGCGCCACTCCAGTAACCGGTCAGGCGACCGACGTCACTCTGCAGCCAGCTCTTGTCCCAATCAAAATTCATCCCCAGGCGGTAGGTCATGGTTGAATCGCTGGTGGCCCCCACTGCGAATTCAACGCCTGCGGCTTGTGCGGTAAAACTTTGCCCCATCAGTGCGGCCGCAATCGCGGCCAAGCAGAACAGTCGCTTCACTTTGAAACTTCCTTTTCCGGAACGATCGTTTGGTTTTTAAGGTGATTCAACGCTATAGAAATCTGCGCTTCAACAGAAGTTCAGCCTATTTCCATGTTTGTTTCACATTATTTTTACAAATCGAAGGGGTGCACGCTGCCAGACGAATGCCACAGCATAGGAAGGACTTTTCTGAAATGACCCGGATCGGCGCTGGTCCAGAACTTCGCCGCTTGACTTGGCCCTTCGGCGAGTAGCTCGCGCTCGGCCAACAAGCGCTGAAGTTGCCGCGCCACGGCGGCGCCAGTGTCGATCAAACTGATGTGCGCAGGGATCATCGACTTGAGCATCGGCTTGAGGAAGGGATAGTGCGTGCAACCCAGAATGATCGTGTCGCAACCGTTGGCCAGCAGCGGATCGACATAACTTTGCAGCAGCGTGCGCAACGCAGCGCTGTGCAGATCGCCGCTTTCAATCAACTCGACCAGCCCGGGGCAAGGCTGGGTAATCACGCGCACATCGGTGGCGAAGCGATCGAGCAAGGCGGCGAACTTGGCGCTCTGCAACGTGCCGGTGGTGGCGAGTACGCCCACGACTCCGCTGCGGGTCGCGGCAGCCGCCGGTTTGACCGCAGGCTCCATGCCGACCAGCGGCCAATCGGGAAAATCACGCCGCAGATCGGCGACACCGGCAACGGTCGCGGTATTACAGGCCAACACCAACGCCTTGGCGCCCTGCTCGCGGAAAAACCCGGCCATCACGCTGCAACGCTGGCGAATGAATTCCGGGGTTTTCTCGCCGTAGGGAATGTGACCGCAATCGGCGACGTACAGCAGCGATTCATTGGGCAGCAAGCGCTGGATTTCTGCCAGTACCGACAAGCCGCCGACCCCGGAATCGAACACGCCGATCGGCGCTTCACGCATGGCGCGAGCCACAGACGCTGCAACCCGGATCACGCTTGACGCGCAGCTCACGGAAACGCGAGCCCAGTGCATCGATCAGCAACAGACGGCCTACCAGCGGTTCGCCGAAACCGACCAGCACCTTCAACGCTTCCAACGCCTGAAGGCTGCCGACCAGACCCACCAGAGGCCCGACCACGCCTGCTTCGCTGCAGGTCAGTTCGGCTTCGCTGCCGTGGCCGTACAAGCAGTGATAGCACGGGCTTTCATCGCGACGCGGGTCGAACACCGACAGTTGCCCTTCCAGGCGAATCGCCGCACCGCTGACCAGCGGTTTGCGCGCAGCCACACACGCAGCGTTGACGGCCTCACGGGTGGAAAAATTATCCGAGCAGTCGAGCACCAGATCCACCGCTGCCACGGCGGCGGCGAGGGAATCCTCGTCCAGTGCCTGACGATGGGCGATCAGTTGAATCTCGGGATTGATCGCGCCCAGACGCTTGAGCGCCGAGTCGACCTTGCTCATGCCGACGCTGTCGGTGTCGTGAATGATCTGCCGTTGCAGGTTGGTCAGATCGACTGTGTCGAAATCCGCCAGATGCAATTCGCCGATACCGGCCGCCGCCAGATACAACGCCACCGGCGCGCCCAGGCCGCCGAGACCGACGATCAGCACGCGACTGTCCTTGAGCTTCAACTGGCCATCGATGTCGATGTGTTGCAGCAGAATCTGCCGGCTGTAGCGCAGCAATTCCTGATCATTCAGCACGGCAGGCGTCCCAGACTGATGCGTTGATGACCGCCCAGATCGGTGCGGCTGTGGACTTCTTCAAAGCCGCGCGTCAGCAACAGATCACGCACGGCTTCGGCTTGATCATAGCCGTGTTCGAGCATCAGCCAGCCACCGGCCTGCAGATGCTCGGGGGCTTGAGCGACGATCAAGCGCAGATCATCGAGGCCGTCTTCGCCGGCGACCAAGGCACTGGCCGGTTCGAAGCGCACATCGCCTTCAACCAGATGCGGATCGGCGGCGGCAATGTACGGCGGGTTGCTGATGATCAACTGAAAACGCTGACCGGCCAACGCGCTGAACCAATGGCTGCTGAGTACCGTGGCGTTGTTCAAATGCAGGCGCTGGCGATTGCGTTCGGCGAGGGCCACGGCTTCGAGCACACGATCCACGGCAGTGACTTTCCACGCCGGACGCTCGCTGGCCAAGGCCAAGGCAATCGCGCCGCTACCGGTGCCGAGATCGAGCACTGTGGCCGGAGTCGCGGGGAGCAATTCCAGCGCCGCTTCCACCAGCAACTCCGTGTCCGGGCGCGGGATCAGCGTGTGCGGCGCGACTTCCAGATCGAGTTTCCAGAAACCCTGCTGACCGAGAATGTAGGCCACCGGTTCGCCGCCACGACGACGTTGCAGATACTCGGCAAAGATCAGCGCCGCGTCACTCGGCACGATGCGCTCGGGCCAGGTGTGCAGAAAGCTGCGCGACTTGCCCAGTGCGGCGGCCAGGAGCAATTCGGCGTCCAGACGCGCGGTGGGCGAGTCCGGCAGTTCGGCGGCGCGCAACAGGCTGGCAATGATGGTCATTTATTCACCTATCGCGGCGAGTTGGTCAGCCTGGTATTCGGCCAGCAACGGCTCGATCACCGCATCAACGCCACCGGCGAGAATTTCATCGAGGGAATACAGGGTCAGGTTGACGCGATGATCGGTAACCCGGCCCTGAGCAAAGTTGTACGTGCGAATGCGTTCGGAGCGGTCGCCGGAACCGACCAGCAATTTGCGCTCGCTGGCGATGGCATTCGCCGCCGCTGCGGTTTGCTGATCGTTGAGTTTTGCCGACAGCCAGGCCATCGCCCGGGCACGGTTCTTGTGCTGGGAACGCTCTTCCTGACACTCGACGACGGTGCCGGTCGGAATGTGCGTAATGCGGATCGCCGAATCGGTGGTGTTGACGTGCTGACCGCCGGCCCCGGAGGAGCGGAACGTGTCGACGCGCAAATCCGCCGGGTTGATCTCGATGGCTTCGCGCTCGTCGGGCTCGGGCAATACCGCTACGGTGCAGGCCGAGGTGTGGATACGGCCCTGGGATTCGGTGGCAGGTACACGCTGAACGCGGTGCGCGCCGGATTCGAATTTCAGCTTGCCGTAAACGTTGTCGCCCTCAATGCGCGCGATGACTTCTTTATAGCCACCGTGTTCGCCTTCGTTCTCCGAGAGGATCTCCACGCGCCAGCCGCGACGCTCGGCGTAACGCGAGTACATGCGGAACAGGTCGCCGGAGAAGATCGCCGCCTCGTCGCCACCGGTGCCGGCGCGAATTTCGAGGAAGACGTTGCGGCCATCGTTGGGATCCTTCGGCAGCAGCATGCGTTGCAGGTCGGCTTCCAGGGTGATCAGCGATTCTTTGGCTTCGCGGACTTCTTCCACGGCCATTTCACGCATGTCCGGGTCGTTGTCCTTGAGCAGCGCCTGCGCGCCTTCGAGATCGCTTTGTACGCTGAGAAGCTTTTTATAGCCTTGTACGACCGGCTCGATTTCGGCGTATTCCTTGGAATAGGCGCGGAATTTGGTCTGATCGGCAATGACTTCACCGTCGCCGAGCAGCGCGGTCAGTTCCTCGAAACGGTCCTGGAGGATGTCCAGCTTATTGTGCAGTGACGCTTTCATTGCGGTTTTTTATCCGAAAAGCTATCCGGTGAGCCCTCAAGGGCAAAGAGTTCCTGGGCCATGGCCAGCGCATCGAGGCGGCCTTCGGCAGAAAGCTTTTTCAGCTGCACGCTGGGCGCATGCAACAGTTTATTGGTCAGGCCACGGGCCAGTTGCCCGAGCACGTCTTCGGCGTTGCCGCCGTTGGCCAGCAGACGCAGGGCTTTTTGCAGCTCCTCGTCGCGCAGGCGTTCGCTCTGTTGACGATAGGCCTTGAGCACATCGACCGCCGCCAACTCGCGCAGGCGCACCATGAAATCGTCGGCACCGACCGCAACCATCTCTTCGGCGGCTTGCGCTGCGCCCTGACGGCTCTTGAGATTTTCGGCGACCACTTCGTGCAGATCGTCGACGCTGTAGAGGTAAACGTCGTCCAACTCGCCGACTTCTGGCTCGATATCACGGGGAACGGCGATGTCGACCATGAAGATCGGCTTGTGCTTGCGCAACTTCAATGCGCTTTCTACCGCGCCCTTACCAAGAATCGGCAACTGACTGGCGGTCGAACTGATGACGATGTCGCTGCGCACCAGTTCTGCCGGGATGTCCGAGAGCAGCACTGCATGGGCGCCGAATTGTTCGGCGAGCAGACTGGCGCGCTCCAGCGTGCGGTTGGCGACGACGATGCGCTTCACACCCAGCTCGTGCAAATGGCGGGCGACCAGCGTGATGGTCTCGCCGGCGCCAATCAGCAGGGCCTGGCTGCGTTGCAAATCACTGAAAATCTGTTTCGCCAGGCTGACCGCCGCAAATGCCACGGACACCGGGTTTTCACCGATGGCGGTGTCGGTGCGCACCTGTTTGGCGGCATTGAACGTCGCTTGAAACAGTCGCCCGAGCAGCGGACCGATGGTGCCGGCCTCGCGGGCCACGGCGTAGGCCGATTTCATCTGGCCAAGAATCTGCGGCTCGCCCAACACCAGCGAGTCGAGCCCGGAGGCGACGCGCATCATGTGACGAACTGCCGCATCATCTTCATGCACATAAGCACTCGCGCGCAGCTCATCGAGGCTTAAATGATGGTAATCGGCCAGCCAGCGCAGCACGATATCCGCCGACAGCTGATCCTGTTCTATATAAAGCTCACTGCGATTGCAGGTCGAAAGGATCGCAGCTTCGCGGCTGTCGGTCAGTCGGCAGAGCTGCTGCAAGGCTTCCACCAGTTGCTCAGGCGTAAAGGCCACGCGCTCGCGGACGTCTACTGAAGCAGTCTTGTGGTTGATACCGAGTGCAAGGAAGGCCATTCAAAGTCGCTGATGGTGACGTGAAGCCGGCAATTGTCCTACTTCGCCAGATTCAGAACAACTATTGGATATCTATCGCCCTTATTGTATCCACCTTATGCTGCGATCCATTCTCGTTCATGTACACACCACCGTGTAGGAGCTGCCGCAGGCTGCGATCTTTTGATTGATCGTTCCCCCGCTCGGCGTGGGAATGCAGCCCGGGACGCTCCGCGCCTCAATCAACGTCAAAAGATCGCAGCCTGCGGCAGCTCCTACAGGGCGATCAGCGTAAATTGCCTGAGCGGTTATGTTTGGCCGAAAGCTTGTGTCATGATGATCCGACCGCAGGTTAGTCGTCCTCTTCCTATATGAATAGATCTTCCGCGTTGCTCCTTGCTTTTGTCTTCCTCAGCGGCTGCCAGGCCTTGGCACCCGTGTCGCCGGACGGTACACCGCCGGTCGAAGACACCACGCCCGTGCCTGAAAAGCCCAAGGTTTACAGCTCGTTCAGCGAGGAAACCGTTTTCAGCCTGTTGAGTGCCGAACTCGCCGGCCAGCGCAATCGTTTCGACATTGCCCTGGACAACTACGTGACTCAGGCGATCAATACGCAGGATCCGGGCGTCTCCGAGCGCGCCTTCCGTATCGCCGAATATCTGGGCGCGGATCAGCCTGCGCTGGATACCGCACTGATCTGGGCGAAAAACGCGCCGGACGACCTCGAAGCGCAACGCGCCGCTGCCGTGCAACTGGCGCGCGCCGGGCGTTACGACGACTCGATGGTCTATATGGAGAAAGTCCTGCAAGGCAAGGGCGACACCCATTTCGACTTCCTCGCCCTGTCGGCGGCTGACACTGATCAAGAGACCCGCAACGGTCTGATGAAAAGTTTTGACCGTTTGTTGCAGCGTCATCCGAACAACAGTCAGCTGATTTTCGGTAAGGCTCTGCTCCTGCAGCAGGACGGCGACAATAAAGCGGCCCTGACCCTGCTCGAAGACCATCCGCCGGAAGAAGGCGAAATCGCTCCGATTCTGCTGCGCGCCCGTCTTCTGCAGATCATGAACCGCGGCGACGAAGCCCTGCCACTTCTGCAAAAAAGCATCAAGAAATATCCGGACGACAAGCGCCTGCGCCTGACTTACGCGCGCATGTTGGTTGAGCAAGACCGGATGGACGATGCCAAGGCCGAGTTTTCCAGCCTCGTTCAGCAATACCCGGAAGACGACGAACTGCGCTATTCGCTGGCATTGGTGTGTCTGGAAGCCAAAGCCTGGGACGAGGCCAAGGGTTATCTGGAAGACCTGATCGCCCGTGAAAGCCACGTCGATTCGGCGCACCTGAACCTGGGCCGTATTGCCGAAGAGCGCAACGACCCGCAAGGCGCACTCATCGAGTACGCCCAGGTCGGCCCCGGCAACGACTATCTGCCGGCGCAATTGCGTCAGGCCGATATTTTGATGAACAACGGCAAGACCGCTGAAGCGCAAAGCAAACTCGCCGCCGAGCGTGACGAGCAACCGGACTACGCGATTCAGCTGTACCTGATCGAATCGGAAACCCTGTCGGCCAACAAACAGGACGACAAGGCCTGGAAAGTCTTGCAGCAAGCCTTGTTGCAATACCCGGACGATCTGAATCTGCTCTACACCCGGGCGATGCTCGCGGAAAAACGCAACGACCTGGCGCAGATGGAAAAAGACCTGCGCCTGATCATCAAGCGTGATCCGGACAACGCCATGGCGCTGAACGCTTTGGGTTACACCCTGTCCGATCGCACTACCCGCTACGCTGAAGCCAAGGCGCTGATCGAGCAGGCGCACCAGATCAATCCGGAAGACCCGGCCGTACTCGACAGCCTCGGCTGGGTGAATTACCGCATGGGCAATCTGGATGACGCCGAGACATACCTGCGTCAGGCGCTGGAGCGTTTCCCTGACCACGAAGTCGCCGCTCACCTGGGCGAAGTGTTGTGGACCAAGGGCAATCAGCGTGAAGCCAAACAAATCTGGGGCAAATTCCTCAAGGATCAGCCCGACAGTACCATTCTGCGCAGCACCATCAAGCGCCTGACCGGATCCGAGACTCTTTAACTCATGTTTTTGCGCCACGTTATTGTTTTCAGCTTCATCGCCCTGCTCGCTGGCTGCTCGGGTTTCGGCACCCGTGAATCGGTCGAGGGCCACGGCAGTCCGGCTCAATGGGCCGCGAACAAACAGCAACTGACCGGGCTCGACGGCTGGCAGATCGACGGCAAGATCGGCATCCGCGCACCGAAAGATTCCGGTAGCGGCACGCTGTTCTGGCTGCAACGTCAGGATTACTACGACATTCGTCTGTCGGGCCCACTGGGTCGCGGCGCCGCACGCCTGACCGGGCGTCCGGGCAAGGTGTCGCTGGAAGTCGCCAATCAGGGCCGCTACGAATCGCAATCCCCGGAAGCCCTGCTTGAAGAGCAGTTGGGCTGGAAACTGCCGGTGTCGAATCTGGCCTGGTGGGTGCGTGGCCTGCCGGCTCCGGACAGCAAAAGTCGCCTGAACCTGGACGCCGACAGCCGTCTGGCCAACCTGGAACAGGATGGTTGGAAAGTCGAATACACCGCTTACACCGAACAAAATGGTTACTGGTTGCCCGAGCGCATCAAGCTGCACGGCACCGACCTCGACGTCACGCTGGTGATCAAGACCTGGCAACCGCGCAAGTTGGGGCAATAACGCATGACCGCTGCACGCCTGACCCTGCCCTCGCCGGCCAAACTCAACCTCATGCTGCACATTCTCGGGCGCCGTAAAGACGGTTATCACGAGTTGCAGACGCTGTTTCAGTTTGTCGATTACGGCGACGAAATCACTTTTGCCGTGCGCGATGACGGCGTGATTCAGCTGCACACCGAGTTTGCCGGCGTGCCGCATGACAGCAATCTGATCGTGCGCGCAGCAAAAATGCTTCAGCAACAGTCCGGCTCTACGCTTGGTATGGACATATGGATCGACAAAGTGCTGCCCATGGGCGGCGGCATTGGTGGCGGCAGTTCAAATGCGGCGACCACTTTGCTCGGCCTCAATCATTTGTGGCAACTGGGCTGGGATGAAGATCGCCTGGCTACTCTGGGCCTGACGCTGGGTGCCGACGTCCCGGTTTTCGTCCGTGGTCACGCAGCTTTCGCCGAGGGCGTGGGCGAGAAACTGACCCCGGTCGATCCCGAAGAACCGTGGTATCTGGTGCTCGTACCGCAAGTCTCTGTAAGTACGGCAGAAATTTTTTCCGATCCTTTGTTGACACGTAACACGCCGCCCATTAAAGTGCGCCCCGTTCCCGAGGGAAACAGTCGAAATGACTGCTTGCCGGTGGTTGCAAGGCGTTATCCAGAAGTACGTAACGCATTGGATTTGTTAGGTAAATTTACCGAAGCAAAACTCACCGGAACTGGAAGTTGTGTGTTTGGGGGCTTCCCAAGCAAAGCTGAAGCTGATAAAGTCTCGGCCCTTCTGACAGAGACCCTTACAGGGTTTGTAGCAAAAGGCAGCAACGTTTCGATGTTGCACCGCAAGCTGCAAAGTCTGCTCTAAAGGAACCAAGTGCTCGGCACTTGATGCAACAGATACAGGGGCGTCGCCAAGCGGTAAGGCAGCAGGTTTTGATCCTGCCATGCGTTGGTTCGAATCCAGCCGCCCCTGCCATTTTCTATACTCATCCAGGTTACCCTCAGCCTCTAGGTACTGCGCGTGTCCAAGATGATGGTCTTTACGGGGAACGCTAACCCCGATCTGGCTCGGCGTGTTGTACGTCAGCTGCATATCCCTCTCGGTGACATCTCTGTCGGTAAGTTCTCCGACGGCGAAATTACTGCCGAGATCAATGAAAACGTTCGCGGTAAAGACGTTTTCATTATTCAGCCGACTTGCGCTCCGACCAACGATAACCTGATGGAACTGGTAGTGATGGCTGACGCCTTCCGCCGCTCCTCGGCTACTCGTATCACTGCTGTTATTCCTTATTTTGGTTATGCCCGTCAGGATCGCCGTCCGCGTTCCGCACGTGTGGCTATCAGCGCGAAAGTCGTCGCTGACATGCTTACCGTAGTCGGCATCGACCGTGTTCTCACGGTTGATCTGCATGCTGACCAGATTCAGGGTTTCTTCGATATTCCGGTAGATAACATCTACGGCTCCCCAGTTTTGGTGGATGACATTGAAGATCAGCGCTTCGAAAACCTGATGATTGTGTCCCCGGACATTGGTGGCGTCGTGCGTGCACGTGCTGTTGCCAAATCCCTGGGCGTGGATCTCGGGATCATCGACAAACGCCGTGAGAAAGCCAATCACTCTGAAGTGATGCATATCATCGGTGATGTCGAAGGGCGTACCTGCATTCTGGTCGATGACATGGTCGATACCGCCGGCACTCTGTGCCACGCGGCGAAGGCCTTGAAAGAGCATGGCGCAGCCAAGGTCTTTGCCTACTGCACACACCCTGTGCTGTCGGGTCGGGCCATCGAGAATATCGAAAATTCCGTGCTGGACGAGCTGGTGGTGACTAACACCATCCCGCTGTCCGCTGCAGCACAAGCCTGTGCACGTATCCGTCAACTGGATATCGCACCGGTTGTTGCCGAAGCGGTTCGCCGCATCAGCAATGAAGAATCGATCAGCGCGATGTTCCGTTAAGGGCCCTGCCCTTCTCGAAATGTCTCGTTGACGAAAAGCGCCCCGCCCCGGCATTCCTGCCGGGGCGGGGCTTTTTTGCCCATACCGTGTTTGGCGCTGGTCGCAAACGCCACTCCGGTCATGGCTATTTTGGAGATACACAATGAACGATTTTACTCTGAATGCTGAACTGCGTTCCGACCTGGGGAAAGGTGCGAGCCGCCGCCTGCGTCGTCTCGCCGCTCTGGTTCCAGCTGTTGTTTACGGTGGCGAAAAAGCCCCTGAATCCATCAGCATGCTGGCCAAAGAAGTTGCCAAACTGCTCGAAAACGATGCTGCCTACAGCCACGTTATCGAACTGAACGTTGGCGGCAAAAAGCAGAACGTCATCATCAAAGCTCTGCAACGTCACCCGTCCAAGGGTCACGTTCTGCACGCTGACTTCGTACGTGTCGTAGCCGGCCAGAAACTGACCGCTATCGTGCCTGTGCACTTTGTTGGTGAAGAAGCTCCGACCAAGAAAGGCGGCGAGATCTCGCACGTCCTGAACGAAATCGAAGTAACTTGCCTGCCGAAAGATCTGCCTGAGTTCATCGAAGTCGACCTGTCGGCTCTGGAAATCGGCGCAATCGTTCACCTGTCCGACCTCAAAGCCCCTAAAGGCGTTGAGTTCGTTGCACTGGCTCACGGTGACGACAAAGCTGTTGCAAACGTACACGCTCCACGCGTTGCTCCAGAAGCTGAAGAAGGCGCAGCAGAGTAATTCACTCTGTCATGCCTGAGTGAGCAAGTAACATCGCGGACTGGAACGTAGCGAGAAAGCGGGCGAGATCGCGGAGTTTACATTCATGGTAAATGAGCATTTTTCGTCCACTTTCGCCGCTATCCCTGATCGCGGCGATGTTATCCACCACTCAAAGGAAGGGCCCCTATCGTGACTGCCATCAAACTGATCGTTGGCCTGGGAAATCCAGGCGCCGAATACGACCAGACCCGGCATAACGCAGGGGCCCTTTTTGTTGAGCGCATCGCCCACGCACAGAATGTGAATCTTGTGGCCGATCGCAAATATTTCGGCCTGACCGGGCGCTATTCGCACCAGGGTCAGGATGTTCGTCTGCTGATTCCCACCACCTACATGAACCGCAGCGGCCAGGCCGTGGCGGCACTCGCCGGTTTCTTCCGCATCAAGCCTGAAGAAATCCTCGTGGCGCACGACGAACTCGACTTGCC
Source organism: Pseudomonas sp. PB103 (assembly GCF_009764635.1). Classification (NCBI taxonomy): domain Bacteria; kingdom Pseudomonadati; phylum Pseudomonadota; class Gammaproteobacteria; order Pseudomonadales; family Pseudomonadaceae; genus Pseudomonas; species Pseudomonas sp. PB103. The sequence goes on from NZ_RWIL01000173.1 coordinate 41,504, forward strand.
TCCGGGCGTTGCCAAGCTCAAGCAGGGCGGCGGCCATGGCGGTCACAACGGGTTGCGCGACATCATTGCGCAACTGGGCAATCAGAATACGTTCTACCGCCTGCGGCTTGGCATTGGCCACCCGGGCGTCGCCAGTATGGTTTCAAATTTCGTCCTGGGTCGTGCGCCACGCGCCGAACAGGAAAAACTCGATGCCAGCATCGACTTTGCCCTCGGCGTGCTGCCGGATATCCTCGCCGGTGAATGGAACCGCGCGATGAAAAACCTGCACAGCCAGAAGGCCTGACTCTACTCCGAGGGGAAACACCATGGGATTCAATTGCGGCATCGTCGGCCTGCCTAACGTCGGCAAGTCCACCCTGTTCAACGCCCTGACCAAATCCGGTATTGCGGCCGAGAACTTCCCCTTCTGCACCATCGAGCCGAACAGCGGCATCGTGCCGATGCCGGATCCGCGTCTGGAAGCACTGGCGGCCATCGTCAATCCGAAGCGCATCCTGCCGACCACCATGGAATTCGTCGACATCGCGGGCCTCGTTGCCGGCGCCTCGAAAGGTGAAGGCCTGGGCAACAAGTTCCTGGCCAACATCCGTGAAACCGACGCGATCGCTCACGTGGTGCGCTGCTTCGAAGACGAAAACGTGATCCACGTTTCCAACAGCGTCGACCCGAAGCGCGACATCGAAATCATCGACCTGGAACTGATCTTCGCCGACCTCGACAGCTGCGAGAAGCAACTGCAGAAAGTCGCGCGTAACGCCAAGGGTGGTGACAAGGATGCAGTGGTTCAGAAAGGTCTGCTGGAGCAGCTGATCGCGCACTTCACCGAAGCCAAGCCGGCACGCAGCCTGATGAAGAACATGAACGCTGACGAAAAGGCAGTGATCAAGGGCTTCCACCTGCTGACCACCAAACCGGTCATGTACATCGCCAACGTCGCTGAAGACGGTTTCGAGAACAACCCGCACCTGGACGTGGTTCGCGCCATCGCCGAAGAAGAAGGCGCGATGGTCGTTCCGGTGTGCAACAAGATCGAAGCGGAAATCGCCGAGCTCGATGACGGCGAAGAGAAAGACATGTTCCTCGAGGCCCTGGGCCTGGAAGAGCCTGGCCTGAACCGCGTGATCCGCGCCGGCTACGAAATGCTGCACCTGCAGACCTACTTCACCGCCGGTGTCGAAGAAGTCCGCGCCTGGACCGTCAAAGTCGGCGCCACCGCACCTCAGGCCGCCGGCGTGATCCACACCGACTTCGAGAAAGGCTTCATCCGCGCCGAAGTGATCGCCTACAACGACTTCATCCAGTACAAGGGCGAAGCCGGTACCAAAGAAGCCGGTAAATGGCGTCTGGAAGGCAAGGATTACATCGTCAAGGACGGCGACGTGATGCACTTCCGTTTCAACGTGTAAGCATTACGCCCAAGAAAAAGCCGCGTTTGATACGCGGCTTTTTTGTGCCTGGTGTCTAGTCCTGAAATAGGTGTAAACCTATTTCAGGACTAGACATGGCAGATTGTTAAAAGATCGCAGCCTGCGGCAGCTCCTACATGGGATTGATGTACACCTGTAGGAGCTGCCGAAGGCTGCGATCTTTTGATCTTAGGCCTTTTTGGTGCGCGGCAAGAAGATCGCCAACACGCCAAACAACGGCAGGAACGAGCACAGGAAATACACGTACTCAATCCCGTGCACATCCGCCAGATGCCCCAGCAGCGCAGCGCCAATCCCGCCAAACCCGAACATCAAACCAAAAAACACCCCGGCAATCATCCCGACATTCCCCGGCACCAGTTCCTGCGCATACACCACAATCGCCGAGAACGCCGAGGCCAGAATGAAGCCGATCACCACGCTGAGGACAGTCGTCCAGAACAGATCAACGTGAGGCATCAGCAGCGTGAACGGCGCCACGCCGAGGATCGAGAACCAGATCACCGCCTTACGGCCGATCTTGTCGCCAATCGGCCCGCCGAAGAATGTCCCCGCCGCTACCGCACCGAGGAACAGGAACAGGTGCAGTTGCGAACTGGCCACCGACAGGTCGAACTTCTCGATCAGGTAGAACGTGAAGTAACTGGTCAGGCTGGCCATGTAGAAATACTTCGAAAACACCAACAGCCCCAGCACCACCAACGCACTGGTCACCCTGCCCTTCGACAAACCGTGAGTTGCCGCCTGGCCGGCCTTGAGCTTGAAAAGGTTCAAGTGATGGGCGTACCAGCGACTGATGCGGTACATCACGAACAGCGCAAACACCGCGAACAAGCCGAACCACGCCACGTTGCCCTGACCGAACGGAATGATGATCGCCGCCGCCAGCAGCGGACCGAACGCGGAGCCGGCGTTACCACCGACCTGGAAGGTCGATTGCGCCAGACCAAAGCGTCCGCCAGAGGCCAGTCGTGCAATTCGCGAGGCCTCGGGGTGAAACGTCGAAGAGCCGATACCGATCAGCGCCGCCGCCAGCAGAATCAAGGGGAAACTGCCGACCATCGACATCATCACAATGCCAATCAGCGTGCAGATCGAACCGGCCGGCAATAGCCATGGTTTCGGATGCCGATCAGTGTGATAGCCGACCCACGGCTGCAACAGCGAAGCCGTCAGTTGAAAGGTCAAAGTAATCAGGCCGACCTGAGTAAACGTCAGGCCGTAATTGGCCTTGAGCATCGGGTAGATCGACGGCAGTACCGACTGGATCAAGTCGTTGATCAAATGCGCCAGCGCCACCGCGCCGATAATGCGCATCACCAATGGACTGCTTTGCGGAACAGCGGGCGCCGAGGCAGCGGCGGTCTGAGCGTTGCTGATAGCCATGAGAATTTCCGGACAACAGATGGGTGCGCACAGGCAGGTGCGTCAATGTGCCATTTTTCAGTGCGCGAGCGCCATCCCCTTAGCCAGCTAACTAACCAACTAAACCTGACCCACTAAACCTGACCAACTGACCAACTGACCAACTGACTGACATGAATTATGTAGGAGCTGCCGAAGGCTGCGATCTTTTGATCTTGATCTTGAAAACAAAGATCAACAGATCGCAGCCTTCGGCAGCTCCTACAGGGGATGGGATTTAGGTGATAGCGCAACGCCATGGTCTGAATCTTGCCTTGCTACTTCCCTTGAACGCGGCGCCCTTACAAAGGGCACCGACAATGGGAAGTTTCGCTACAGAGCCGGCCTACAGAGCGGGCGAGAGTGAACTTTCGAGGCCTTTTAGCAGGGCACAACATCAACGTCGAACGACCGCGATGCACGCCGTTGGTGCGTGGTGTCCAGAGGAGTCATGGGGCATGCAGGCTTTTCTTTCACCGGGGATCAGATTGCTGGGGCGATTTGGCTTCGCAGGTAAATTCCAGTTGTTGTTTCTGCTGTTCATTCTGCCATTGGCCGGCAGTCTGCTGATGATCGGCCAGGACTATCGCGACAAGCTCAATCTGATCTCCGGCGAACGCGCGGGTGTCCGCCAGTTGCTGGCGCTGGATGCGCTGGACAACCTGCTCGCCGCCCAACGTGATCGCGCCGCCCGTTGGCGCGCCACGGAAACCAATCGCCAGCCGACGCCCGCTACCCTCGCCGCCATGGGCGCGTTCGACGCAGTGCAACCGGCAGTTCTGCAAGCCACCACGGACTTGGGTAACGCGCTGAAAAACGAAGGTGCCGAAGGCGAAACCCTCAGCCGCTATCAGGCCCTGCAAACCGCGCTCAATGGCCTGGACTCGAAAAGCCTCAGCGGTGTCGGTTGGTGGCCGGACGGTTATGACCGTTTCACCAACGCCCTCAGCGTTCTGCAAGCGTTGCGCGAACAGATCGTCATGGACAATCGCCTGACCCTCGCGCCGTGGCTGGAAACCTACTTGCTGACGCAAATTTCCACGCAACACGCGCCGGACCTGATCGAACGGGTCGGCCGCCTCGCCGCCGTCGGTCAAGCCTCGGTGGTCTCCGGCCAATTCACCCTGCAAAGCCGTTTGCAATTACGCGACTTGCGCAGCCGCATCGGCGATGCCCGCGAACAACTGGTGAAAACCGCCACGCTGCTCGAAGCACGCTTGCCGAAAGATCAACAGAGCTGGGCCAGCCAATACCACGACAGCCTGAAACGTCTCGACAGCGGCCTGAAGGTGCTCGACGACGGCGTGTTCGGCGGCAGCATCACGCTCAAACCGGACGATTTCGAGCGCAACCTCGATGCCCTGCTGAGCGACCTCGCCGCCTTGCGCCAGCAATCACTGGTGTCGCTGGATCAGCGACTTGACGCCTATCACGGCTCGGCGATCCGTCAGTTCATCATCGTCGCGGCGATCTTCGGCTGCCTGCTGCTCGCGGCGCTGTATCTGTTTGTCTGCCTGCAAGCTTCGATTCGCCGCAGCGCCAGCGGCATCACCCTGCTCGCCGAAGCCCTGCGCGACGGCAACCTGAGCCTGCAAGTGCCGGTGGTGGGCCGCGATGAGTTGGCGGCGATCAGCACTGCGCTCAACGTTGCCGTGGTGCAATTGCGCACAAGCATGCTCGGCGTCGATCACGAGACCTCGCAGTTGAGCCAGGCCGTGCGCAGTCTCAACGAGCACTCCAGCGGCGCCCTCGGCGAAGTCGAAGCGCAACAGTTGCAGATCAGCCAGATCGCCGCAGCCGCCACACAATTGGCCGCGACCTCGCAAGGTGTCGCGCAAAGCTGCGAACAGGCCTCAGGCAGCGCTCAGCACACCCAGCGCATCGCTGCTGACAGCAGCCGCGACAGCCAGCGCACCACGGCGAGTATTCAGCAGCTCAATCAGCGCTTGAACGACACTGCTGCGGCGCTGGGTCGGGTCAGCGAGCAAGGCCAACAGATTCAATTGGTGGTCGACACTATTCGCGGCGTTGCCGAACAGACCAATCTGTTGGCACTGAACGCGGCCATCGAAGCCGCGCGGGCCGGTGAACAGGGTCGCGGTTTTGCCGTAGTGGCGGACGAAGTGCGCAGCCTGTCGCAACGCACGCAATCGTCCACCGCACAGATCGCCGGTACGGTCGACAGCCTGCGCGCCACGGTCAACGAAGCGGTGAGCTTGATGGAAGCGGCGTGCGGCCAGGCGCAAACCGATGCCGAGTCGGTCACCGGTCTCGGTGAACGCCTGGGCGAAATCGCCAGCGCCGTGCAGAGCGTCACCGATACCCTGGCGCAGATCGCCACGGCGGTTGAAGAACAGGCGAGCACCGCCGATGAAGTCAGCGGCAATATTCAGCAGGTCGATCAGGCGGCCGTACGTTTACTTGAAGGCGCACGTGCGGTGAATCTGGCGGCGGATACCTTGAGCCGGGGCAGCCATGCATTAAGTGCCAATACGGCGAGATTCCAGCTGAACTGACACCCTGCCCGGCCTTTATTTTCGGGGCTGGAGGATAAGCGGTTGAAAATAAGAAGAAATATTTTAAATTTACGCTTGACGCTTTTCCATTTCAGGGGAATAATGCGCGCCACTTGGCTACATAGCTCAGTTGGTTAGAGCATAGCATTCATAATGCTGGGGTCCGGGGTTCAAGTCCCTGTGTAGCCACCAAGTACTAAAAACGGCTTACCGAAAGGTAGGCCGTTTTTTTATGCCTCGAGAAAAGTCGAGGTGATCTGTCACTTCAAACATCCTTCTCTTCGTCGCTTGTTTTGGTCGCTGCCTGTGCGATCAGGGCATCGAGCATCTGCGCAATGACCTTCTGCTGGATCTTCGAAAGCTCATTGATGGACTGCAGCCGTCGATACCATGTCGAGGTCAAGCTGCGTCTGGGCGTCTCCGTGTACGAGGGAACCCCGGGCAGGTATGCAACAGGAACGCGCAGCGCAAATGCCATCTTCACCAGCGTCGTGACCGGCATGCTGCGCGCGCCCTCCTCGTAGCCCTGAAAGGTCTGCCGGGAAAGACCTAAGGTCCGTGCAAACCGAGTCTGTGTGATCTCGTGCACTGTGCGTAAGTGAGCAATGCGACGCAAAGTGAGCCGTTTTCTGTGCTTGGAGGAAAGTGCCGGCAGCAAAGACACTGATGATTTACTGCTACCAGTTTTCCAACGCCGACAACCCTTTCGCCCAGATCTGTCGAGTGCGCAAACCGACCATTGCCCGCCAATCCGGATCGGCCGGATAAAACTGCTCCAGCAGATTCAGTTTGATCTCACGCCCTACCGCATCCAGTGGATCACCATACAGATGCAGCCAATGGTCATCACGCAAATGCCGATGCACGTCCGCGCCCGGATAGGTTCCGCATTCGATCACGAACGGCATCAACTGCACGTCTGGTAAAGCATTGAGCAACGCTTGTGAGGTGTATCCGGTAGCCGTCGCTGCCACTCCGGTTTCGCTCAACGTGTCGGCGCCGGTGTGCAGGGTGTAGAGCCATGGGCCGTAAATTGTCTGAGCTTGCGCGAGTGCCGGGTAAGGTGCCTGCGTAATCGTCAGCAACATCGGATGACCGTATTCGCCGGCGCCGGTGTGCAGGTCAAAACACATCACGGTTTCAGCGCCAGCCAGATGCTTTTCGATGATTTGATGCAAGGTGCGATTCGACCAGCTCGGCGCGCGGCCACCGTAAAACAGTCCGTCGGGATGACTGTGCTGACCGCCCTCGACAACCGACATCACCGCTGGCCAACCGTGTTCTTTTATCTGTGCATCAAGCATGGCATCGACGCGTTTGCGCTCGGGGCCGTGCAAATCGGTGCAGGCGTAGATTTCATGCAGTGCGGCGTACGCGCGGTTGTCCGGCAGCGGCCCGGTGAAATCCAGGTGATTGCGGTTGAGGTCGATGTTGTCTTCGTTGACCCGACGCAGCCATGCGGTACCCCACGGATTGATCAGATGCACCATGACCACCGCGACATCCTTGGGCAGGGAGCCTGGGAGAAAATCTTTCAGCCAATCGATTTGGCAGTCGGAACCGTAATACCCCTCCACGCCGTGAGTACCGCTGAGAGCCACCAATCGGCGTTTGGCCTGTGGATCACCGAGCACAGCGACGTCGGTGCTCAACGGTTCGCCAAATGGCCCACAGCGCGGATGTGCATACGAGGTGAGCGCCGCTCCGGCGGTATTGGCGGCGGCGATGAACTGTTCGCGTTGATCGCGGTAGCTGGATTCGGTGGGGAACTCGCTGTGCATGTCGGCCTCTTGTTGAAGTTGAAATTGTAGGAATGAGCCTGCTCGCGATAGCGTCATCACATTCAACATCATCGCTGACTGACCCACCGCTATCGCGAGCTGGCTCACTCCTGAAAGGGGACGCGTGCGCCCGATCAATCGAGGTTGACCCTAGCGAACATCCGCCCGGAAAAGAAAGACAAAAATGCCCACCGGTTTGCGTCGCGACCGAGCGGTCGATAAAGTCCCTCAGACTTTTAATCCACGGACGGAGAGCCCGCGTGTTTTCAGCCTTGCCCTTGAAGCGCTTTCGCCTGCCTGCCCTGACACTGATCATCAGTGCCCTGACCCTCACCGCCTGCAACGCCCCGCCCTCCTCGACCCTGCCGCTGGCACCGGAAGCCGCGTCCGGTTTCCGCACCGATTTGCAAACCCGCCACGCCAGCCAACACATGGCAGCGGCCGCCAATCCATTGGCCGCTGAAGCAGGTCGCGAGATGCTGCGTCAGGGCGGTTCGGCGATTGATGCGGCGATTGCGATGCAAGCGGTGCTGACGCTGGTTGAGCCGCAATCCTCCGGGATCGGCGGCGGCGCGATGATCGTGCTGTGGGACGGCAAGCACGTGCGCACGTATGACGGCCGCGAAACCGCACCGGCCGGTGCTACCGAGAAACTCTTTCTGCGCCCTGACGGCAAACCGATGTCGTTCCCACAGGCACAGATCGGCGGCCGCTCAGTCGGCACTCCGGGCGTTTTGCGCGCACTGGAAATGGCGCATAAACAACACGGTCGCCTGCCATGGGCGAAGCTGTTTGAACCGGCGATCAAACTCGCCGAACAAGGTTTCGCGATTTCCCCGCGCCTGTATTCGCTGCTGGAATCTGATCCGGTGATCCGCAACTCGCCGGACATGGCCGCGTATTTCCTCAATGCCGATGGCAGCGTCAAAGCCGTCGGCACGCGACTGCAAAACCCGGCCCTGGCTGCGGTGCTCAGACGCATCGCCAACGAAGGCGCGGATGCGTTGTACAAAGGCCCGATCGCCGAAGAAATCGTCGCCAAGGTTCAGGGCCACGCCAACCCGGGCAGCCTGTCGCTGAACGATCTTCAGCACTATCAAGCCAAAGAACGCGCGCCGCTGTGCACCGATTACAAACGCTGGCAGGTCTGCGGCATGCCGCCACCGTCGTCGGGCGGCATCGCGGTGGCGCAGATTCTCGGCACCTTGCAGGCGCTGGAAACCCGTGATCCGCGCTTGTCACTCAACCCACTGAAACCGGTGAAAACTGACAAACCCGCCGGCATCGAACCCGCGCCACAAGCGGTGCACCTGATCGCCGAAGCTGAACGTCTGGCCTACGCCGACCGTGCGCAATACGTGGCCGATACTGACTTCGTTCCTGTACCAGTGAAAGGCCTGGTCGACCCGGGTTATCTGGCCAGCCGCGCCAGCCTGATCGGCGAGCGCAGCATGGGCACCGCTAAACCTGGCACACCGCCGGGTGTGCAGGTGGCCTACGCGCCCGACCGTTCGCCACTGCGTATCTCGACGTCACAAGTGGTCGCGGTGGATGACCTCGGCGGTGCCGTGTCGATGACCACCACCATCGAAGCGGCGTTCGGCTCGCACCTGATGGTTCAGGGTTTTCTGCTCAACAACCAGATGACCGACTTCTCCTTTATCCCTGAAGAGAAAGGCCAAAAAGTCGCCAACCGCGTCGAACCCGGCAAACGCCCACGCTCGTCGATGGCTCCCACGCTTATCTTCGATCGCAACAGCGGCGAATTCCTCGCCAGCGTCGGCTCACCGGGCGGCTCGCAGATCATCGAGTACGTGGCCAAAACCACCATCGGCCTGCTCGACTGGAACCTCGACCCACAAAGCGCCATCAGCCTGCCCAACTTCGGCAGCCGCAACGGCCCGACCGAACTGGAACAAGGCCAATTCAGCCCGGCGCTGATTCAGGCACTGAAAGACAAGGGACATGCCGTGAGCGAAATCGACATGACCAGCGGCACTCAGGCCATCGTGCGGGTCAAGGATGCGCAGGGCAAAGCAACGCTCGAAGGTGGCGCGGATCCACGGCGTGAAGGGGAAGCGTTGGGGGATTGAGGATTGTGGCGAGGGAGCTTGCTCCCGCTGGACTGCGCAGCAGGCCCTGCTCCTGGATTTAAGATTAGGGCCGCTTCGCGCCCCGGTGGGAGCAAGCTCCCTCGCCACAAGTTCTGTTCGTTCAGCCTGTTTTCGCTCAACGGCTCGCCACCAAGTGCGCGCCAAACAGCAAGTAGCAGCCACCCGCCAGTCGATCCAGCCACTTACGCGAGCGTTCGTAAATACTCGCCATCCGGCGGCTGGCGAAGAACAGCGCGACGCTGCAATACCAAGTGAAGGAAAGCGTGGCCATGGTCAGCACCGCCAACGCCAGCAGCAGAGGGGGTATGTGGGCGGGCATGGCCGTGGCGAAGATGGTGGCGACAAACAGTGCCGATTTCGGGTTGGTCATGTTGCCGAGAAAGCCCCGGGCATAGGCGCCGCGCAGTGTTTGCTGCGACGCATCCAGCGTACCCGGCGCGGTAGCGGCTTTGCGCTTGAATTGCTTGAGGCCGAGGTAGATCAGGTAGCAGCCACCCGCGATCTTGAAACTGAGGTACAGCGTCGGTGCGGCGCTGAACAATGACTGGATGCCCAATCCGCCGGCCAATCCCCACAACACTGTGCCGCTGGCCACGCCAAGTGCGGCGACGACGCCATGGCGCCGCGAACGGCTGACGGCCAGTTGCGCGATATTGAAGAAGTTTGGCCCCGGCGTGATCACCGCGACTGTCCACAAAAACGCCAGCGACAGCAGTGGAGCAAAGTAGCTCACAGTTGAGAGATCCATGGGGCATGTGCCTGATTGATTCGACAATGCCCCATACCTTGCAGCATCCCACAGCGTTTTGCCATGGGTTGAGCACTGCTTTTAAACAGCAGGTTCGCCATCCGGCACGCGTATCAAAAGGTCGCCGGGTTGGCAGTTCAGGTATTCACAGATGGCGTCCAAAGTTGCCAGACGCAGGCCCTTGACCTTGCCCTGCTTGAGCAACGACAGATTGGCCTCGGTGATGCCGATGGCTGCGGCCAAATCCTTCGATTTGACTTTGCGCAAGGCGAGCATCACATCCAGCTGAATCACGATAGACATGGCGATCTCAAATAAAAGTACGGTTTTCGGAATCCACTTCGCTGGCTTGCGACAGGATACGCGCAATGATCGAAATGCAGCCGGCCATGAACAGTGCGACGAAGGTGGAAGCCGTGACGCTCAGGGTCACCATGCGCTCGCCGACCGGTGCGTTTTGCGTAACCCACAGACTGAGCATTGGCTCGCAGAGAAAATCCAGCAGTACCCAAAGAGCCACGGCGCGCCCGACCTTGCCCAGATGACCGGCGGCTTCAGCGGAAAAATACTCACCCGTGGCGTAGCACTGGAACAGACGGCGCAGCGCCTTCAAACCAAAGGCCAATGCGATCAGGGGAATACTCGACAGCACGATGGCGCCCAGGGTTTGCCACCACGGGAACACCGTAGCGGCGCTGGTCATGTCCGAGAGCTGGCGTTCGCTCAAGGCGAACCCCAGGCCCAGACCGTCCTTGCTGCCCAGCGTCGGGAATAACCAGACTGCGGCGTTGAGTACCAGCATAAGAATGATCAGCAGCAGCGTGATCGTGGCCATGCGACGGCTGAATTGCGCGAGAGAAACGGAAGTCATGGGATGCCTCACAGAATGAATGTGAGACAAACCATAGACGATAAAATTATCGTAAAACAATAATTAATTACTGCAAAACGTTAATTTATATTTCATGCCGATGGTTTCGCCGTCAGCACTTTGCCATCCAGCGCATCACCGATGGTGAGGAAATGCCCGCCCGCCACATGGTGCAGCGTGCGCAGTGAATCGTGGCCGTCGAAATGCCAGCGCCCTTCGCTGAATACGCGCGCATCGGCGTGAGCGGCAATCACTTCGGCGAGGAACAGATCGTACTGCTGATGGTTGTGCGGCTCCGGCAGCAGCCGACATTCAAGCCAGGCAACACAGCCGTCGAGCAGCGGCGCGTCTACGAGATCTCCGGCAAAAGTTTGCAGGCCATACGCTTCAAACTTGTCGTGGCCCTGATTGCCAACGATATCCAGACCGGAAGTGGTACCGACGGTTTGCACGATATCGGCCTGTTGGGCACACGGTACGTTGAGGACGAAAGTGCCCGATGCTTCGAGCAACTGCCGCGTCCAGGTCGCTTTATCGAGCACCACGGCAACTTTCGGCGGTTCGAAATCCAGCGGCATCGCCCAGGCGGCGGCCATGATGTTGCGTTGGCCATCATGGGCGGCGCTGACCAATACGGTCGGCCCGTGGTTGAGCAAACGGTAGGCTCTGTTGAGGGGAACCGGGCGGCGGTGGGAGTCGCTCATAGGGGTCTGCTCCGGGGAGAAAAGGAGCCGATTGTAGCGCCAGCATCGAAATATCTGCTGGTGAAAAACCTGTAGGAGCGGCGGAACGCTGCGATCTTTTGATCTTGGACCTCAACATTAAGATCAAAAGATCGCAGCCTCGTTTTACTCGACAGCTCCTACAGGGATTGGGTGGGGCTTCAGTGCGAGAGTTGGTTGGCGAACTGGCCGACGGCATTGACGACCTTCTGCGCACCGTCCTGAATCTCGACGATCACCGTGCCCGCCTCTGCCGCCAGCGCCAGTCCTTGTTCAGCCTGGAGCTTGCCGTCGGTCATCAGCGCCACGGCGTTGCGGGCCATCTCCTGATTCTGCCGAACCACGCCGACAATTTCGTCGGTCGCCTGGCTGGTACGTGAGGCCAGTTGGCGTACTTCATCGGCCACTACCGCGAAGCCACGGCCCTGCTCACCGGCCCGCGCGGCTTCGATGGCCGCGTTGAGCGCCAGCAGGTTGGTCTGCTCGGCAATCCCGCTGATGGTTTTGACGATGGTGCCAATCACCAGCGACTGCTCGTTCAGCGCTTCGATGCCTTCCCCGGCGGTTTGCATGTGCCTGGACAAATCGCGCATCACGTTGACCGCCTCGGTCACCACCGTGGTGCCACGCTGGGCGGTGCTGTCGGTTTGCTGCGACGTGCTGTAGGCAATGTTGGCGGCTTCGGCCACGGCTTGTTCGCGATTGACCTGATCGGTGATCACCGTGGCGAACTTCACCACTTTGTACAGTTTGTCGTTGGCATCGACCACGGGGTTGTAGGACGCTTCCAGCCAGACCGTACGACCATGACTGTCGACTCGTTTGAACCGTTCAGCCACGAATTCGCCATTGTTCAGACGTCGCCAGAAATTCTGGTAATCAACGCTGTTGTACTCCTCCGGCGTGCAAAACATGCGGTGATGTTTGCCCTTGATCTGCGCCAGGCTGTAGCCCATGCCGTTGAGAAAGCGGTCGTTGGCGTTTAGCACATTGCCATTGAGATCGAACTCGATTACTGCCGTGGAACGCACCAGCGCGCCGATCAGGTTTTCGTGTTCGCGAGACGCTTCGATGGTTCGGGTCAGGTCACTGGCAAAGATCGAGATGTGCTTGATCCGCCCATCCGAAGAGCGCACCGGCTGCACAATCGAGCGCAGCCACGCCTCTTCACCATTGCCGCGCATCAGGCGGATGGCACCGGCGAAATGCTCGCCGCGGGTCAGGGCGTTCTTGAAGCGATGATGGAAATCGTCGGACTTCACATGCACCGGTACGATGTCTTCAATCGCCCGCCCGATGAGGTCGTGGCTCTTGTAGAGCATCTCGTTGAGGAAGTTCTGGTTGACTGACTGCACCCGGCCATCGGGCTCAAGGTTCAGCACCAGCATCTCGCTTTCCAGGCTTTCCTTCACTTGTACAAGGCTGGAGAGTTCTTCACGAAGAGCGGCCAGCTCTTGCTTCAGGCGTTTGTTGAACATGGCAAGGTACCGATGGGCAGGATAGAAAGCGGGATGCAGCCTAACCATCGGCCTTGGAAAGTTTTTCTGAAGCGCCCTTGCGACCCGTCAGTCAAAAATAATTCGACTGCGCACGATCAGGCCGGGCCCGCCGCCTGGCACTGTCCCGTACGCGGCATCCGCGCGCCGAAATACGCCGCAGCCAGAATGCCCACCACGCCCATCACCGCGCAGAAAATCACACAGATCCACGGGCTCCACGGCATCAGACCGATCAGCAACAACGGTGTGAAACTGGCCCAGGCGGCGTAAGCAATGTTGTAGGTGAAGGAAATGCCCGACACACGAATGCGCGCCGGGAACAAACCGACCATCACCGAAGGCACCGCGCCGACAACGCCACAGGCGAGACCGGCGATGGCGTAGGCGATGCCAATCCAGTCGCCGCCGCTGATCAGGCAGCCGTAGAGCACGCCAATGCCCAACGGTAGCAACAGGCTATAGAGCATGACCGTGCGCCAGGCGCCAATGCGGTCGACCAGCAGCCCGGCGAGCACGCAACCGATATTCAGAAAGACGATGCCCAAGGCGCTGAGGGCGAAGGTGTGGCTGGCGGACATGCCGAAGGTTTTCTGCATCATCGTCGGGGTGATGACCACAAACACCACCACCGCCGAGGTCAGCACGCAGGTCAGCAGCATGGCCGGCAACATCGCCAGCCGATGCTCACGCAGCACCGTGCGCAACGGCAGTTCGACGCGCGCCTCGCGTTGCGCTTCCATGGCCATGAACACCGGGGTTTCGCTCAGCCAGCGACGCAGGTAGACGCCAATCACGCCGAACACACCACCGAGCAGGAACGGATAACGCCAGGCGTAATCGAGGATTTCCGTCGGGGTGAAGACTTGCGCCAGGAACGTCGCGGTCAGCGCGCCGATCAGGTAACCGAAGGTCAGCCCGGCTTGCAGAAAGCCCAACGCATAACCGCGATGGCCGGTCGGCGCATGTTCGGCAACGAACACCCAAGCGCTCGGCACTTCACCGCCCACCGCCGCGCCTTGCAGGATGCGCAGCGCCAGCAACAGCAGCGGCGCGAAATAGCCGATCTGCGCATACGTCGGCATGATCCCGATCAGCAGGCATGGCAGCGCCATCATCAGGATGCTCAGGCTGAAAACTTTCTTGCGCCCGAGTTTGTCGGCGAAATGCGCCATCAGAATCCCGCCCAGCGGCCGAGCCAGATAGCCGGTGACGAAGATGCCGAAGCTTTGCAGCAGACGCATCCACTCGGGCATTTCTGGCGGGAAGAACAGTTGGCTGAGGGTCAGGGCGAAGAATACGAAAATGATGAAATCGTAGATCTCCAGCGCCCCGCCAAGGGCCGCAAGGCCGAGGGTCTTGTAGTCGGAGCGGCTGAACGGCGCGGGTTTGGCCGTGGATTGGGCAGTCATGGCAAAGAACTCTGGATCAGGCAAAAAACCAAGGCGCCCATGGTCTACGCAAACGGGCGGATGGACAACCCGTTAGACCATAGTCCCGGTTTTGCAAAACCTGCTCACAAAGCGTCGGCAGTTGAATTACTGTTGAGACATGGCGACCCCCACGGTCAAACCCCTGTAGGAGTGAGCCTGCTCGCGATGGCGCCAGATCAGTCAATTCACATGTTGAATGAACGGACGCTATCGCGAGCAGGCTCGCTCCTACACAGGTAATGGCTGTTTCGTCCGCAACACCACAATAACCATAAAAATCCGAGGTATTCCTGTGGCCGTTGATATCGAAGATAGCCGCTCTGCGCGCTTTGCCCTGCGCTGTTCAAGTTTTGCCGAACGCTGGTTTCCCGATTCCTGGGTGTTCGCCGCGTTGGCCGTCATCATCGTTGCGCTGGCGACGCTGGCGATGGGCGCCAAGCCCACCGATGCCGCCATGGCCTTCGGTGATGGTTTCTGGAGCCTGATCCCGTTCACCATGCAGATGGCCTTTGTGGTGATTGGTGGCTACGTCGTCGCCAGTTCGCCGCCCGCTGTAAAACTGATCGACCGTCTGGCGCGAATCCCCAAGAACGGCCGCTCTGCTGTGGCTTGGGTCGCACTGATCTCGATGGTCGCCTCGTTGCTCAACTGGGGCCTGTCGCTGGTGTTCGGCGGTTTGCTGGTGCGCGCCCTCGCCCGCCGCACCGATCTGAAAATGGATTACCGCGCCGCCGGTGCCGCAGCGTATCTGGGCCTCGGCGCGGTATGGGCGTTGGGCCTGTCCTCGTCGGCGGCACAGTTGCAGGCCAACCCCGGCAGCCTGCCGCCATCGATCCTGTCGATCACCGGGGTGATTCCGTTCACCGAAACCATTTTCCTCTGGCAGTCCGGGGTCATGCTGCTGGCGCTGATCGTGATCTCGATCATCATCGCCTACGCCACCGCGCCCGGCCCGAACTCTGCGCGGGACGCCAAGGCCTGCGGTATTGACCCGGCCTTCAATCTGCCGCCGCTGCAACCACGCACCCGTCCGGGTGAATGGCTGGAACACAGCCCGCTGCTGATCATCGTGCTGGTGCTGCTGGCGGCGGGATGGCTGTTCCACGAGTTTTCGACCAAACCGGCGATCACCGCGATCTCCGGGCTGAACACCTACAACTTTCTGTTCATCATGCTCGGCGCCCTGCTGCACTGGCGTCCGCGCAGCTTCCTTGATGCCGTGGCCCGTGCGGTGCCGACCACCACCGGCGTATTGATCCAGTTCCCGTTGTACGGCTCGATCGCCGCGCTGATGACCACGGTCAAAGGCACCGATGCGCAAACCCTGGCGCATCACATCTCGACGTTCTTCGTCAGCATCGCCTCGCACGACACCTATGCGCTGCTGATGGGCGTGTATTCGGCGATTCTCGGCTTCTTCATTCCGTCGGGCGGCGGCAAGTGGATCATCGAAGCGCCGTACGTGATGCAGGTCGCCAACGATCTGCAATACCACCTCGGCTGGGCGGTGCAGATCTACAACGCGGCGGAAGCCCTGCCGAACCTGATCAACCCGTTCTACATGCTGCCGCTGCTCGGGGTGCTTGGGCTGAAGGCGCGGGATCTGATCGGCTTCTCGTTCGTGCAGTTGCTGGTGCACACGCCACTGGTGCTGCTGTTGCTGTGGGCGCTGGGGACGACATTGGCGTATACGCCGCCGGTGATGCCGTAGTTTGAGTTGATTGCACCTGCTTCAGGGCGGGTGCAATCAATCTGGCGCGGTGGGTAAGGAGGCTAGTAATTCAGGCAAAGCGCAGTGAACCGTTTCCCACACTACAGCCAGGTTGATATCAAAGTAACCGTGAGCAATCCAGTTACGCATTCCGCGCATATTGCGCCAGGGAATCATTGGATGCTGCGCCACGAAATCCGGAAAGCGGTCCATTATTTTGGTCGCGGCCTCGCCAATGATGATCAGACTCATGATGACCGCTTGCTGAGTTCGCTTATCGTCAACGAACTCTTCCTTGCTCAGGCCTTCCACAAAAATCAGCGCATCGCTCGACGCCAGGCGCATGTACTCAAGGTAATCGCTGAGGCGGTTTTCGGTCATACGGGACGGGCCTGATCAAGAACCTTCTGGCGAAATTTCAGCGGGAGGTCTCCTGGAGTCAGCAAATCAACAGTGACACCCAGCAGGTCCTCCAACTCAACTTGAAGACCACCTAGATCGAACAGGGTAGTGCCGGGCAAGGGATCTACCAACAAATCAAGATCGCTTCCTTCCATGTCCGTACCTAACAATGCGGAACCAAACACCCGAGGATTGGCCACGCGAAAACGGCCTATAACCTCGCGAACGGCTGATCGCTGCAAATCAAGAGCAGTGGAAGGTTTCATGGCTCACCCATGCCAGATTCAATATAGCGCCAGTCTAGCAGTGCTCGAGAGCTGTAAACACCGCGCCTTTTGTAACCCAACCGTCACACCCCCTTGCTAGCGTCCGCCCGAAACATACTGAAACATTTAAGCAAAGCGGGCTGAGACATGATCGACGAAACAGACGGCACCGACGCACCTTCCCCTGAATCCGACAATCCCACCGATACCAGTCGCCGCCGCTTCCTCGGGGGTGTCGCGGTGCTCGGTGTCGGCGCGACGCTGGCGGCCTGTGGCAACACCGGCGAACAGCCCGGCAAACCGGCCGAACATCCGTTAACCCCGGCCGAGCTGGACAAGGCCCTGCGCGAGCAGGTGAAAACCGTAGTTGTGATCTACGCCGAGAACCGCAGTTTCAATAACCTGTTCGGTGATTTCCCCGGTGTCGAAAAGCCGCTGGCGGCGCTCAAGCCCGCCGACTATCAACAACGTGATCGCGACGGCTCATTGCTGCAAACCTTGCCGCCCGTCTGGGGCGGCACCTTGCAGATCGGCCCGCAAACCCTCGATGGCGTGACCTACCCCAGCGCCACACAGTTTCAGGAAAATCTACCCAACGCGCCGTTCGCCCTTAAAGGCCCGAGCGGCGAGGATCTGCCGTTCGGCCTGGTGACACGCGATCTGTGGCACGTGTTCTACCAGAACCAGATGCAGATTAATGGCGGCAAGAACGACGGCTTCGTCGCTTGGGCGGACTCCGGCGGTTTGACCATGGGCCATTACGCCCAGAGTCGCTATTCATTGCGCCTGTGGGATGTCGCCAGGGAATTCGTGCTGTGTGACAACTTCTTCCAGGGCGCTTTCGGCGGCTCGTTCCTCAATCACCAGTACTTGATCAGCGCCACCGCGCCGTTCTATCCGGACGCGGCCAATTCGGTGGCCAAGTCGCAGATCGCTGCCTTGCACAGCGACGATCCGAAAGATTCGCGCCTGAAACCGCTGGAACAGTCCCCAGCCAGCGCCATGACCGGCCCGCCGCAGTTCGGCCCGAGTGCATTGACCCCGGACGGCTTCGGGGTCAATACCCTCGCCCCGCCCTACTGGCCGACGTGGATTCGCGACCCGCAACGCCCGGCGTATGCCAAGCCCGATCTGCCCAATGTCATGGTGCCGCAGACTCACGACCACATCGGCGACAAGCTGTCGAAGAAGAATGTCGATTGGGCGTGGTACGCCGGTGCGTGGCAAGCGACGCTGGAGCAGTTCAAGGATTCCGGCGGCATCCCGAAAATCCCCAACTTTCAGTATCACCATCAGCCATTCAACTACTTCAAACAGCAAGGCCCGGAAAACCCCGCCGAGCGTGACAAACGCCTGCGCGATGCCGGCCTGGGTGACGAGTCAACCAGCAACAAGTTCTTCGCCGATGCCGAGGCCGGCAAGCTGCCGGCGGTGAGTTTCTATAAGCCTCAGGGCAACCTGAACATGCACGCCGGTTACGCCGACGTTGCCTCGGGGGATCGCCATATCGTCCGCGCATTGAAGGTTTTGCGTGAAAGCCCGCAGTGGAAAAACATGGTGGTGATCGTCACGGTCGACGAAAACGGCGGCTGGTGGGATCACGTCGCGCCGCCCATAGGCGATCGCTGGGGGCCGGGGTCACGGGTGCCGGCGTTGGTGGTGTCGCCGTTTGCCCGCAAAGGTACGGTGGATCACACGGTGTACGACACCGCATCGATCCTGCGTCTGATCACCCGGGTGTTCCAACTGGAAACGCTCGACGGCCTCAAACAGCGCGATGACGCGATGATCGCCCGTGGTCAGAAACCCATGGGCGATCTGACCAACGCCCTGCAGTTCCGGGCCTGAGCAAAGGGTCCTGCGAGGTGGCGCAAAAAACTGCGCATGACGGCTTTTCTGCGCCACGCGGCTGATCCACTATGAGCCGCCCCGACCCACGGGAACCACGCTGAAAAGGATCTGAGCATGTTCAAACTCGCAGGACTGACCCTCGCCGCGCTGACGTTGAGCGCGGCCGCCCACGCCGATGTCGACTTGAAGCTGGGCAGCACCGAGCGCGTCACGCGCCTCTTCGCCTACCCCAACAATTGCAACGTGATCTGCTTTCGCAACTGGTCGCTGGAGCAGACCGTCGCCCACTACCTGAGCCAAAGCGTGCAGCGCGACGGCTACACCGACGCCAGGGTTCGGGTGAAAAACGATAACGGCCAGCTCTACGCTGAAATCAGTGGCGTGCCGAAGGGCTATGACAAGCCGCTGTCCGCGCTGCTCGACGCCGGCGACCTGGCTTATACCGGCGCCAGCAAACTCAACGCCGACGGCAAATGGGCGTACAGCTGGTACCTGTTCCTGCCGCTGGGCATGGCATTGGAAAATCGCAAAAGCATTGAGTTGCTGCACTTCCCGCCGGATTACTCACTGACTCAGGCGCAGGATTATTTACGTTCCAACACCACGGATCGCTGGGCAGCGCTGCTCACTTTCAACGGCATTCCCGCCGAGCAGACGCCAGCCTTCCAGACCATCATCGACATCGCCCCGATCGCGGCGCCGTCCAGTGCGGGCAAGGATCTCGAAGGTGTTTATGACTACTTCAAGGACTATCAGACCACGCTGGTCCAACAGTTCAGCCAGAACGCCGCTGGCACCACCCTGCCGATGGTCGCGTTCGGGGCGCCGGTGCGTAACTGGATCAAGCAGCAATACGGGCCGACCGTGAATGTCCTGGGCCTGGCGAGCATCAGCCCGAGCGCAGGCGTGAAAGTGCCGGTATTGGGCTCCAACCACCCGAGCTACATCTGGTACGCCGCTGACCCGGCGAGCTACGACGGCGACACGGCCAAGGCGGATGCGGCCGGCCTCAAGGTCATGGGTCAGGACTTGAGCGCCGCCTGTTGGCAGGCCGACATGGGCACCAGACCGGCAAGCAATGCGCAGACCACGCTCAACAATTGCACGCAGACCTGGCAAGTGACGCAGAAAGGCAAAACCTGCGAACTGTTCTACACCTCGATCCGTAACCTGAGCCAGCCAGAGGCCGCCGCCAAATGCGCCTCGACGCCAATCAAGGCGCAACTCAAGCAATTGCAGGCGCCACTGCCGCAAGCCGCGGTTGCAGCGCCGCATCTGTAACCGATGACAGGATTCCTGTGTCAGCCTGAGCTGACGCGGGGATGCGTCTATCGCGCCTGTCAGATCTGACAGTAGACCCTTCTCGGCACATACACGACGATTGGTTCCACAGAACGTGTTGCAGGACTGACAGGACGTCAGCCTTCGGGAGTCGCAACACCCGAACAACAAGGAACGTTATGAACAGCCATGCCTTTCAAGCCAGTCAGGCGAGGGATGCAAAAGGGATTTATCCGTTCGCCGGACTGCCTGTTCGCCTGGGTTTCCCCTCCTGCCTTGATTTCGAAATCGTTCACCCGGACGCGGGCAATGGCGCAGCAGTGGTGGCCCGGCGGGATTTTCTGCGTATCAGTCGGATGTGCCGGGTGTCCGGGCAATTGCTGCCCTATCGGTGTCGGCAAACCCGCCAGTTGCAGATCGGCATTCACATTTACGACCCGCGTTTTTGCGGCCTGCTGGAGCACTCCTGCGACCCCAACGTCTTTCTCGACATGAGCGAGTTATGGCTGTGGGCGCTGAAAGATATCCACAGTGGCGAGCGCCTGACCATGGATTACGCCGCCACCGAAGACAAACTCCTGCAGCAGTTCGCCTGTACTTGCGGAGCGTCGCTCTGTCGCGGGTGGATCACCGGCTACGACGATCCACCCAACCTTGAAGGTCAGCGTTTTCTCCAGCGCTGGCGACATTCGAGCGGGCGCTGACGCGTGTCTTACGGCGCGCCGACCGGACGCAAACGATATTGCGGCGGTAACTGCTCGAAACCACTGATGGTGGTGTTGAGACTTTTCCAGCGACCGTCCTTGATGCCATAGATGCACCCGTGGATCGACAGGCTCTGCCCGCGATGCCAGGCGTTCTGGATAATGCTGGTGTGGGCGACGTTGGCCACTTGCTGGACCACGTTGAGTTCGCAGAGACGATCGACCTGCTCTTCTTCGGTCGGCAACTTGGCCAGTTCTTCGCGTTTTTCGTAGTACAGATCGCGGATCGACCGCAGCCAGCCGTCGATCAGGCCGAACTGACGGTCCTGCATCGAGGCGCGCACACCGCCGCAGCCGTAGTGGCCGGTGACAAGGATGTGTTTGACCTTGAGCACATCGACCGCGTACTGAATCACCGACAGGCAATTGAGGTCGGTGTGCAGCACCACGTTGGCAACGTTACGGTGAACGAACAGGTCGCCGGGCAACATGCCAACGATTTCGTTGGCCGGCACACGTGCGTCGGAACAGCCGATCCACAGGTATTCCGGCGTTTGCTGGCGCGCCAGCTTGGCGAAGAAATCCGGGTCTTCCTTGGTGATCGCGTCAGCCCAACGCTCGTTGTTATCAATCAGGTCTTGTAAGTCGTGCATGCTGTAAGGCCTCAAGAAAGATGCGCTGGTATGACAGTCGACCGCCCGTCGGGGTCACGCCGCCAACGCAAGTGATTTCATGGGAATTCTCGTGTGCCTGGTGAGTCCACCTTAGTAAGGCCCACAGTATGAGGATTTGCCATGACTGATTCACGACGCCCTTACGATGCGGTGCAACCGGAGCCCATCGATGATAACGAAGACCGCATGGGTTCGGTGCATGAGCTGGATTTCGACGAAGACGAGCCCAGCGCGAAGATCGGTGATGAGATTCCCGAGCGTGAACGTGAGCAGTTGTTGCCCAATGAGCGCGTGCGTGAGGCGGGGATGACCGGGGCATCGACCGCTGATCATGAACCGACCGACGATGACATGAGCCCGGAAACGCTGATCCATGAGGATGGCGCGCGGGATGCCCAGGAAGCCGGGGAAGGCAATCCGGCGGATTGGGATCTGAGCCTGGTCGATGAAGACGACATCGGCGGTGGTAACGGGCTGGATGAAGCGGAGTTGGCGCGGCGCGACCCGCTGGATGGTAACCGCTAATAGACGCGCCCCCTGTAGGAGCTGCCGCAGGCTGCGATCTTTTGATCTGTTTTTGCATGAGCCGGAACAGGATCAAAAGATCGCAGCCTGCGGCAGCTCATACAGGGGGATGTTGTATCCGCAGAATGAGTCAGGGGATCAGTCAACCAGGGTGCAGGCCATGACCACGGCGTCTTCCCGCCCGCCCACCGCCGGATAATAATCCCGGCGCCGGCCGATTTCGTTGAAACCATAGCGCTCGTACAAGCGGAACGCCGAGCGATTGCTGTCGCGCACTTCGAGAAAGCACTCCCGAGCTTGCGCCGCATACGCCCGCGACATCAGATGCTCGAGCAACGTCAGCCCCAAGCCTCGCCCCTGATTCTCCGGTTTAACCGTGATATTGAGCAGGTGCGCTTCATCGAGAATGATCTGCACCACACCGTGGCCAACCTGTTGCTGACCTTCGAACATCAGCCAGATCTGGTATTTGCCCAGGCCGTCGAGAAAAATCCCCCGAGTCCATGGATGGCTGTACGCGGCGAATTCAATCTTCAGCACAGCGTCCAGATCCGCCTCGATCATCGGGCGGAAGGTTACAGCGTCACTCATTCGATTCTTTCCAGCGCGCCATCAGCCGACGCATGGCTTGCCACACGGCGGCCTTGCGCTGTGGCTCTTCCATTAACAACTCCAGACCGGGAATGGCCCAGGCCGAGCCCAGACCTTCGATCTGCAATTCACGATTGAATGCTTCAGCGTCCGCTTCACCGGCAAAACGCACTGCCGGCAGGCCGATCAGCCACAGGCAGGCGCACGGTGCGGCTTCCATTTGTACCGAAAGGAAACCCTGGACGAAGTCGCGCGCCGCTTCCGGGCCCTGATCCATGGTGCCGCGATTGAGCCACGGCCAACGCACTGGCTCGCCGACGATTTGCGGTGCATCCGGCAGACCGGCGGCGCGCAGCATGTCTTTGAGCAGCAGATAAGCCGGGTCGCGGCTCTGGAACGGTTCGCCTGTGGGTAACTCGACCAACAGCAGGCAGCGCCCGGCACGGAGCAATTGCAGAGCGAAACGCGGTGGCGGCACCGGCGCGGGTTTGGCCACCACGGGGGTGTCGTCGGCCGCTTCTACCGGTTTGGCGTTGGTTCGGGTGCTGGCCAGCGAAGGGCGCGGCACTTCGATCTTTGGCCGTTCGCTCGGACGGGCGGTCGGTTGCACCGGCGCCTCGGCCTGCGGTGCAAGCACCATCGGCGCCTCTACCTCTGGCTCGGGCATGTCCAGCAGCTCGGGCCGCGACGGCGCGGCGAAAGGCAATTCGGTGCGCGGCAGCCAGTTGACCACCTGCATGGCGTTCAAATAGGCGCGGCGGCGGGACTCGATTAGCAAGGGTCGGCCACTTGTGGATAACTGAAGTGGGCTGATTCTACCGCCCTTCGCTCAAGATCGCCCGTTGTTGATCGATAGACTTGATCAACGTCTTCCACAGGGAGAAACGCGACAGTCCGTCCCGAGAGTGAATCGCCTCCTTCATGATGCAGTACAATCGCCGCTTTTCATTGCCAACCAGCCGGGCATTCCGATGATCGAACCCAAGCGCGTCTTGCGCGCCCTCGCTGAACACTGGGCGCTTCTGGAGCCTTTGTGCGAGCATTTCGACCAAGGCACATTGAGCCTCAACGAACTGCGCGCGCAACTGGCCGCCCAACAACTGGACAGCACGCCACAGGACATCACCAGCCTGCTCGACGTGTGGATTCGCCTCGATATTCTGATTCCGGTGGCGAAAAGCCCGAACCGTTTCGAGCTGAACGCGCAGATTCACGACTTCCTCGCTTACCTGCGTCGTGAACACCGCTTGGGCCTGTGCCTGGAAATCGAAGCCTATCTGCGCCACCTCGAACGGCTGGCCGGGTACATCCAGGACGCGTTCGACATCCGCGACGGTCACGACCTCGCCCGCCAATTGCGCCTGCTCGACATGCGTGTCCGCGACGTGTTGAAGAAGCTCGACAACGACGAACAGGCCTTGGTCGCCGTGGCCGAACGGGCGAAGACCAGCGATCGACAGATTCCGCTGCGTCAGCGTTATGCCGAAGTGCTGGCGACGTGGGACGAATACGTCGAGCCGATGATCGATCTGGTGAACGCCGACGGTGCCTTCGAACAAGGCGTGCGCAAGGTCGAAACCGTGTTGCTGAAGATGCTCAGCGAGCAACAGCGCCTCGGTCACCTGGTGGACGATGACATGCTGCTGCGCACCCACGCGCGCATCCTCGAAATGCAGACCAGCGCTCAGTTGACGTTGCGTCACGCCCGCGAACTGCTACTGCCGCTGCGTGAAGAAGCACGCCGGCACAACGCCGTGACCCGTGGTGCTGCGCTCGCATTGGCGGCGATTCGCCGCAAAGGCATCGACGCCGTGCCGCAAGCGGCGATGCCGCTGTTCACCCGCCCGCAAAGCACCTTCCTCGGCAGCGCCAGTCAGGTCGAAGCCTACGTGTATGCGTTGGCGCGTTTCGAGCCGAAACCGGCGCGTTTCCCGAAAGCGCACAAAACCCAGAAAGGCGAAGCCCCCCGCGCGCCACGCACCGTGCGCGAGATGGTCGACCGTTGCGAAGAAGCCCTGCCGATGCCGGATCTGATGACCTGGCTGCTCGAGCAAGAACCGGACGGCGCCACCGACGAATTGCTCTACTGGTTCTCGCGCCTGTCGCGGGAAAAACGCTTCAAGCGCGAGCGTCTGGAACGCCGCGAATACCACACTCACGAGCACCAGGTCAGCCTGCGCTCCTTCGCCCTGCTCTCGGCCAGCGACAGCGCCGCCGAGGATTCTGCGAGCGCCCTCTCTGCAGGTACTTCAAATGCAACTTGATCTTTCCGAACTGTCGCAACTCGCGCCGATCTTCCGCGAGCTGTTCAAGGGTTACCACGTCAGTCGCCGTGATCCGGAGCTGTACGCGCAACTGTCGAACTTCCAGGATCAGTACCGCACGCTGTTCAAGGCGTTGGGTTTTGAACTGGTCTGCGACACCCGTGGTTTCTACTACTTCGTACCGGACATGGCCGCAGCGGCGGTGAACAAGACTGCCCAGCGTCTGGCGCTGTTCACCTTCATCCTCGTCGAGCACCTGGCCGATCAGGGCCGCGACCCGATCGCCGTGCTCGATGGCGGCAGCCTCGGCCGTGAAGAACTGCCATCGTTGCTGGAGAAGTACCGCGACCTGTTCATTCAGGCCGAAGTGCAGACCGTTGAAGAACTCGAAGAAAAGATCATGCGCCGCATGACTCAACTGGGTTTCGCCGGCGAAGAAAACGGCGTGTATCGCTTCCTGCCGCCGATGCACCGTTTCCTCGACGTGTGCCTGTCGGTGCAGCAAGACCGCGATCTGGCAGCCAGCGTACACAGCGTTCTGCCGCTGCCAGCCCCGGTGCTGATCGACGAAGCGGCGGAAGCCAAATTCCTCGAAACCGACGATCCGCTCGATCTCACCGAATTCGATGAAGAGAGCGAAGAAGACGCACTGGCCCGCGCCATTGCCGAAGAACAGGAGTCCGACGCATGAGCCAGGAACGCTACGGCATCCGCCGCTTTGCTCTTTTGAACACCGCCGGTTACAGCCTCGGCCTGTTTCCGCTGGAAGAACCGTTGTCGGTTTACGGCGCGAACAACCTCGGTAAATCGGCGTCGATCAACGCCTTGCAGTTCCCGATTCTGGCGCGCATGTCGGACATGAGTTTCGGCAAGTACAGCCTCGAACAATCGCGGCGCTTCTACTTTGCTTCCGACACCAGTTACATCCTTGTCGAAGTGAACCTGCCGCACGGTCCGCACGTGATTGGCGTGGTCGGTCGTGGCCCCGGCGGTGGTTTCGGTCACCAGTTCTTCGCCTACGCCGGCAAGCTCGATCTGGCGCATTACCAGAAAAACGACACCTGCCTGCGTCAGAAAGAGCTGTTCAGCAACCTTGAGAAAGAAGGCCTGAAAGCCTACGAACTCAAGCCGGACGAACTGCGTCGTTTGCTGGTTGGCGGTCACACCTCGATTCCGCTCGACCTGACGCTGATCCCGCTGCGCTCCACCAGCGAGCAGAGCCTGAAGACCTTCCGTGCACTTTTTATCAACCTGCTGCACATGCGCGAAATCACCGCGGCCAAGTTGAAGCAGTTGTTCCTTGATGCCTTCGAACACAGCCTGCGTTCCGGCAGCGTCGATTACATCGCCGCGTGCGAGGAAGCCTTCCGCGATGTGCGCCGCATGGAACAAGACTACAACTCGCTGGTCGCGGCCGGCCCGCTGGTTGAGGCCTTGGCCAACGGCGTGAAACAGCGCGACGTGCTGCGCGGCAAACTGCATCGCCTGTCGCCACTGCTCGACTCGTTGCTCGGCACCTGGTCGGACTACGCCAGTGCACGCAAGGAAGAGCTGACCATTCAGGCCGACCACTACCGTGGCGAGCAGGACAGTCTGCAAAACGATCAGCGCGGTGGCACTCAAGAACTGATGCGTCTGGAGCGGGAAATTTCCGGCATTCAGCGTTGGCTCGGCGAATTGTCGGTGCTGAAGAATCGCTTTGCCCTGGTCGACGACGTCAAAGTGCTCGAGCAACAGTTGCTCGCGGCCAAAGACGCGCACGACGAATTGGCCGGTGCCTTGGCGCAATCGCGTCAGTTCAGCGCGGAAGACCTGGAAGAGCGCCTGCGCGATCTGGAAAAACGCCTGAAGTCGGTAAAGCAGCAACTCGATCACGCCGACAACAACAGCTATGCGCGTCTGCGCGAAGAGTTCTCGCAACAGGACGTCGAGCGTCTGATGCGTCTGTTCAACAGCGCACTGTTCAGCCTGCCGCTGGGCGAACACGGCATCACCCTCGACGACGATGGCGAGTGGGTCAAATCGGTCGAGCTGATCCTTGATGGTTTCAAAGGCGAGCGCTTCGAAGTGCCGGGCCTGTCGATCGACATCTCCAATATCGAGCCGCCGGCCCTGCAAGCGCTGGCCGACCGTGCCGCGTTGCGCGATCAGAAAGAGCGTCTGGAAAAAGAACTCAAGCAACTGAAAACCCAACAGGCCGTGGCCGCCGACCGCGCCGCGAGCAAGACTCAGACCGAAGCGCTGTACCAGCAGGTGCTGGACGCGCAGAAAGCCTTGGAAGATTTCCGCCGCACACAGACTTTGAGCGCTGAAGAAAGCGACAAGCTCGAGCAACTGGCGCAGATGGAAGGCGCGCAGGACGAACTCAAGCGTTCCAGCGATGCCTTCACCGAACGCGTCCAGCAACTGTCGGCCAAGCTGCAACTGGTCGGCCGCCAGATCGCCGACATGGAAGCCAAGCAACGCACGCTCGACGATGCGCTGCGCCGTCGTCAGCTGTTGCCGGCGGATCTGCCGTTCGGTACGCCGTTCATGGATCCGGTCGACGATTCGATGGACAACCTGCTGCCGCTGCTCAACGACTATCAGGACAGTTGGCAGGGCCTGCTGCGCGCTGACGGTCAGATCGAAGCGCTGTACGCGCAAGTGCGCCTCAAGGGCGTGGCCAAGTTCGACAGCGAAGACGACATGGAGCGCCGTCTGTCGCTGCTGATCAACGCGTACGCGCACCGTACCGATGAAGCGCTGACGCTGGGCAAGGCCCGTCGTGCAGCGGTCACCGATATCGCCCGAACGTTGCGCAACATCCGCAGCGACTACGACAGCCTCGAGCATCAACTGGCGTTGTTCAACCGTGAGATTAACAAGCGTCAGGTCTCCAACCTGCAGAGCTTCCGCATCGTTCTCGCGCCGAACAAGGAAGCGCTCAAGCACATCGATCAGATCATCCACAGCGCCGGTCAGTACGAAGAAGGCGAAACCCTGTCGGTGTTCGACCTCAGCCAGAGCGCCGAGCAGGACAACAAGAACGAAGAGGCCAAGGAATATCTGGCACGGTTGGTGGCAGCGAACCACAACCAACTCGGCCTCAAGGACTTGTTTGAGCTGGCGTTCGAGATCACCAAGGTCAACGGCCAGCCGGTGATTCACACCGACATCGACGGCGCGGCGTCCAACGGTACGACGATGACCATCAAGGCGCTGACCAACATGTACTTGTTGCTGCACTTGATGGATCGCGATCAGGCCGGGCGCGTGCGTCTGCCGTACTACCTCGACGAGGCGGCGGACATCGACGAGAAGAACCAGGCCGCATTGCTGGAAACCAGCCTGCAACTGGGCTTCGTGCCGATTCTGGCAAGTGTGAAGCCGCAGGTCTGCGCCAGTGTCGCGATCGACCTGGAAGGCGGCAGCGGGCCGGCGGGTATCTACATTGATGAGGCGGACTGGAAGTACATCCGTCGCCATGATGTGGTCAAGGCTACGGTCAATGTTGCAGCGGATGAACCGGAGCTGGATGCGGTTTGATCGGCGTTAGCTGAAGGCAAAAAAAGGGCCGCGATCTGATGGGATCGCGGCCCTTTTTTATGGCTTGGGATTTGTGCTGATTTTACGGGCCCTATCGCGAGCAGGCTCACTCCTACAGTTGGAATTCGCTCCCCTGAAGGAGCGAGCCTGCTCGCGATGGCGCCACTTCAGACACCTCAGGTTACTTACCGAGTGAAATCTTCGGCGCCCACGTCAGCCACTCATCCTCAAACTTGTCGAACAACGGGAAAGTCTGCTCAGCCCGCGCCGGGTTGCCCATGCGCTCACCCTCCGGCGTAGCAAAAGCAATCCCGCCCTGAATCGCCGTCTCCAGCGATTCGGTTCGCACTGTCAGCCCGTTGAACAACCCGATATCAAACCCAACACCGCTGGTGTTCCAGAACCGGCTGCCACTGCGCACCAGTGGCGCGTATTTCGGCTCGATCAGAATGTGCACCAACACCCGATCTGCGGTCTGTCCCAGTTCATACCCCGTCACTTTACCCACAGTGATTTCACGGTAAGTCACTGGCACACCCGGCTTCAGCGAACCACGACGGGCAGCGCTCAGTACCAGACTCAACCCTGCTTCCTGCTTGGTCACTTCCGGCGCATTGGCCAGCGCGACAAAGTTCTTCTGTGGGCCAAGATTCTTCGCCGCCGGTTGCACTTCGATGTACTTGCCGGTCACCAGGGTTTCCAGATTCTCGGTCTTGATCAGGCCGAGCTCAGGCTTGACCACCCAGAACTGACTACCAACTCGCGCGATCTTTTCTGGGACTTCAGTGATGCGCGCCGTGAGGATGACCGACTGCAGGTCATCAGTCAGATCGACACTTTCAATCTTGCCGACGTCCAGTCCTTTGAAGCGAACCGGCGTGCCACTGCTGAGGCCGTCGGCGCGATCGACTTTGATCGTCACTACGCTGCCTTTTTTACTGGCGTCGTCGTGATTGGCGAACAGACGGAAACGCGGGATGCGCTTCTGCAGCGGTGCCTTGGCTTGCGGCGTTTCGAAGGCGATACCGCCGGCCATCAGGGTTTGCAGCGACTCACTTTTTACTTGAATACCGCCAGTCAGACCACCAGTGAGGGTGACACCGCTGACGTTCCAGAAACGCGTCGAGGCGTTGACCAGGTTTTCGTATTCCTTCTCGATGTGCACGCCGACGATGATCTGCTTGCGCGTCTTGGAGAACTGATAGCTCTGGACCGAACCGACCTTGACCTGCTTGTACAGGATCGGACTGCCGACATCGATCGAGCCAAGGGTATCGGTGAACAACACCAGGTGCAGGCCCGGCGAGCGCAGATCCAGTGGCGGCGCTTTCGGCCGTGCTTCAAACTCGCGTTTCGGTGCTGCGCCTTTGTCACCCGGGCGTACGGCGATATAGTTACCCTTCACCAGAGCTTCCAGCCCGGTGATACCCGCCAGGGAAATCGACGGTTTGACCACCCAGAACTGCGTGCCGTCGACCAGATAATCTTCGGCCAAAGGATCAAGCGTCAGTTCGGCGGTGGCGCTGTTCAGATCCGGATCGACCTTCAAAGCTTTCAGGTTGCCGACCTGAATGCCTTTGTACATCACCGGCGTGCGGCCAGCCTGCAGGCCTTCGAAGTCGCTGAGTTTGACCTTCACGCGAATCCCGGCAGCAGCGGCGTCGAAATCCTCGTAGAGACGGAACGGCAGGCTTGGATCGGTCGGTGGACTGTCCTTGCGGTTTTCCGGCGTGGCGAAGGCGATACCACCGGCGACGATGCTCGCCAGTGATTCGCTGCGCACTTTTACCCCGGACAGGTTGGCGTCGATGCTGATGCCGCTGGCGTTCCAGAAACGCGTGTGTTTGCGCACCAGTTTTGCGTAGGTCGGTTCGATGAAGACTTTCAGTTCAACGGTGCTTTGGTCTTCCGAGAGCAGGTAACTTTTGACCTGGCCGACCTTGATCTGTTTGTAGAACACCGGGCTGCCGCGGCTCAGTGAACCGAGTCGATCAGCCTTGATGGTCAGGTGCAGGCCAGGCTTGGCGTCGGACAGCGGCGGCTCTTCGGAAAGCGCCTTGAACTTGCGAGTCGGCTCGCCTTCACCAGGACTGATGGCGACGTAGTTACCGGAAACCAGGGTTTCCAGTCCGGTGATACCGGCCAGGGTCACGCTCGGTTTGACCAGCCAGAAGCGCGTGCTGGTCTTAAGATATTGCTCGACGTCCTTGTTCATCTCCACGGTGGCGATCACGCCTTTGGAGTTGCCCTCATCATCGAGCTTGAGCGTCTTGACCTTGCCGACCGACATGCCTTTGTACATGACTTCGGTCTTGTTGGCCTGGATGCCTTCGCCACTCTCGAAGCGGACCTGGATCTCGATACCGGTTTCGGAATAGGCACGCCAGCCGAGCCAGCCACCGATGATCAGCGCGATCAGAGGCAGTACCCAAATGGCAGACCAGTTCGAGGCCGGTCGGGTTTTCGCTACGGGCAAATCAGTCATGGTCGTCGTCCGACTCCGTGTTATCCCAAATCAGTCGGGGATCGAAAGTTACTGCGGCGAGCATCGTCAGAATCACCACACTGGCGAAGGCGATGGCGCCAAGATTGGCTTCGACACTGGCTAGCCGGCCGAAGTTGACAACCGCCACGAGAATGGCGATCACAAAAATATCGAGCATCGACCAGCGACCGATGAACTCGATGAAGCGGTACATCCAGATGCGCTGACGGGCCGACAACGGCTGGCGTCGTTGCACCGAAAACAGCAGCAGCGCGATGCCGACCAGTTTGAAGGTCGGCACCAGAATACTGGCGATAAAGACTACCGCGGCAATCGGAATCATGCCGTGCTGCACCAACTGGATCACCCCGGACATGATGGTGCTCGGATCACCCTGCCCCAAAGAACTGACAGTCATGATCGGCAGAACATTGGCCGGAATATAGATGATCGCGGCCGTGATCAGCAGCGCCCAGGTGCGGGTCAGGCTGTTCGGCCGGCGAGCGTGAACCAAGGCACCGCAGCGGGTACAGATTTGCTCGTCGGTGTCCGCTTGCTGCTTGTTTAACTCATGACATTCGGTACAGACCAGAATGCCCGCATCAATCGCCCGCATGCGCGTTTTCTCCTGATAACGCCTGCCAGATCTGATGCGGTGACATCACCACTTCCAACCAGACCTGTATCAATAACAGTCCGATAAAACACGCCAGCCCGAGGCCTACAGTAATCGCCGCCATGTCCGCCAGTTTGACGATCGCCACCAGTACGCCCATGAGGTAAACCTCGAGCATTCCCCAGTCTTTGAGGTGGTGGTAAATGCGATAGAGCAGCAGACCGTAGCTACGGCCGAGGTTGAAACGAATCGTCAGTAAAACGAACAGCTGACACAGCAACTTGAGCAGCGGTATGGCCATGCTGCACAGGAATACGACAATCGAAACGCCCTGCATGTCGGTGTTGAACAGGCCGAGAACGCCGCTCCAGACCGTATCCTGCGAAGACTGTCCGAGGATATTGAGCTGCATGATGGGCAAAAAGTTTGCCGGGATGTACAACAATAACGCGGCAATCACCAAGGCAAGGCTGCGCTGCACCACGTTATGACGGTGAGCGTACAGTTCGTAACCGCAGCGTGGGCAGAGGGCTTTCTCGCCGTGGGCAAGCGTTGGCTTGCGCATCAGCAGGTCGCACTCGTGACAGGCCACCAAGTCTTCCAGCGGTAAATCTGACAGCCCAGGGGCGTCAACCGACTCTGACATAAAGGCTCTGGCTCCGAATAAGGTGGGGCTATTCTAGTGTTCTGGTTTGAAAATAACTGTGCAAATTTGTTCGCTGATCGCAGTTGAAAACTTTCCTGCGGGCAAAACAAAACCCCAACTGCTTTCGCAATTGGGGTTTCGGAATTTAATCTTGACGATGACCTACTCTCACATGGGGAAACCCCACACTACCATCGGCGATGCATCGTTTCACT
>NZ_RWIL01000174.1:0-2798 GCF_009764635.1 Pseudomonas sp. PB103
TCCTACATTGGAATGTGTTTTCCTGTAGGAGCTGCCGAAGGCTGCGATCTTTTGCTTTCAGGGTCTGTAAAGGTGTGCATGCCCCGCGCGGTACAGCGATGACTCGCTAAACACCTCACTCCCTAATACCCGCCCGACGAGAATCAACGCCGTACGCCGAAAGCCTTTCTCTTTAACCTTTCCGGCGATATCCGCCAGCGTCCCGACCACCCAATCCTGATCCGGCCACGTCGCTCGGTGAATCACCGCAATCGGGCAATCGGCGCCGTAATGCGGCAATAGCTCGGCCAGAATCTTGTCCAGGTGATTAACGCCCAAATGAATCGCCATGGTCGCACCGTGCTGCGCCAGACTGCCGAGTTGCTCACCCGCGGGCATCGCGGTTTTATCGGCATAACGCGTCAGAATCACGCTTTGTGAAATGTCCGGCAGCGTCAGTTCCGCACCCAGCAACGCCGCACACGCCGCCGTCGCCGTCACGCCGGGGATGATCTCGAACGGAATATTCAGTTCGCGCAAATAGCGAATCTGCTCACCAATCGCGCCATACAAGCTCGGATCGCCGGAATGCACCCGCGCCACATCCTGACCGTTCGCGTGCGCGGTTTTGATCAGTTCGATGATCTGCTCCAGATGCAATTCGGCGCTGTTGACCACCGTTTCAGCCTGATGACCTTCAAGCACCGCCGTCGGCACCAGCGAGCCTGCATAGATGATTACCGGGCAACTGCGGATCAGCCGCTGGCCTTTGACGGTGATCAGTTCCGGGTCGCCGGGGCCGGCGCCGATGAAGTAGACGGTCATCGTAGAATCCTGTGAAAAAGAGGCGCAGCAATCGCTTCAGATGAAGATTGCTCATGATCGATGGCGGGGATTATCGGGTTTTTACGCAGCGCCGGCCAATGCGAAGGTGGCCTGGGCGTATTTTTGCCGGGAAATCAGCAGTTTTGCCGGTGCCTGAATCAACTGTTCGGCGAGGGCCAGCGCGGCACTTTCGGCAACGCCGTAGCAACCGGTGCGTTCGTAAGCGATCTCGGAACGATGGCTGAGTCGCTCTTGGTAACTGGCCAATTCCTCGCTGCTGAAGTACAGCAATGGCAACGCCAGTTGTGCGGCGAGTTCCAGTAAGCCGGGTTCATCGCGTTTCAGGTCGATACTGGCCAAAGCCTTGACCGCATGAAGCTCGATGCGATGTGCCTGTAACGCCTGATCGAGTAACGCGCGCAGCGTGCTGGCAGGGCAGCCGCGCTGGCAGCCCAGGCCGACCACAAAGGTCGGCGCTGCGCTGTCATTTGTCATGCGTGGTATTGGCCAGCGCTTTTGCGGCGGAACAACCAGGCGCTGATCAGGCCCAGGGCCAGCCAGAACGCGACGTTGGTCAGCTGCGAAGCGATTTTGAACTGCGCTTCCAATGCTTCAGGGGCGAGCATCGAATGCACTTGCGGCTGTGGGGCGCCGATCACGTGCGGCACGGCAAGGATCGCCACACCGAGGACTTTCATCAGCCAGTGACGGCTGAACGCGATCAATGACAGGCCGACGGCAGTCGAGGCGGCAGTGCCGATCCACCACATCTGTCGCGAAGCCAGATCAGCGGCCGCGGTGCCCGGCAATTCTGGCGGCAGGCCCAAAGTCGGCGCGAGGACGAACGTGGCATAACCGGCCAGGCCCCAGAGCAGGCCTTGCGAGGTTTTGGTCGGTGCGCGCAGGGTGTAGAGGCCGGCGAGCATCAGGGCGAAACCGACGGCTACCACCAGATTGCCGCCCGTGGTCGAGACCACGCGCTGCCAGCCGTTTTCCGGCTCCCAGGCTTCGGCATCGTGGGTGTGGCCGGCCATGGCGCCTTCGGCGTGTTCATGCACGGCGACGGGTTCGGCTTTCTCGAAGGTTTCCGCCTGAAGAATCAGCGGCGAGACCCAGAAGCTTTGCAGCAGGGTGAGGAGCAGGGCGGCCAGAAGACCGGTGAACCCTGCGGTTTGCGCAATACGCTTGATCATGTCGGCAGGTCTCAGTGGCACGGGAACGCGGCGCTGTGGCGGGTATCGTGGGCGGCGTTGTGCACCGCTTCGATGTGCGAGAAGCCGGCGAAGTAGACCAGGCTGGCGCCGAGGATCGACGCGAAGATCGCGGCGCTCAGGCGTTGGCTCAGTGTGGCGCTGCTGGTGATTTTGTCCGTGTTGCTGCCGGTGCTGCTGATGATCGACATGGCGCTTCCCTCTGGAGTGTCAGCGGGTGAATCGAGCGCATGAAAACCCCTGCGGGTCGGGCTCGCAGAGGTTCGAACAGCGCCCGCCCACCGCGGGTTTGTTATGTTCAGCGACGCACGAGGTGCGAGCTGTGTGTTGCGGGCCGGTCTCCGGGCTCACGAGGGGTTGGCGTCAGGCCGACCTGCAAGCGTCTCCTTCCCATGCCGTACGGGCACAGTGGTTTTGACGCTTCGCTCGCTTACCGTTGCGGGGGCAGCACCGGACTGACATGGGCTTGAGTAAAGCACATGATTCACCGGTTTCCCGTTTCACCCTGTGAAGGGCACCCGTAACAAGTTGTGTAGGAGAGCATGGGGTTGGGTTTTTAGTCAATTTTTTGGGGTGGATCCGTTGCTGCGGTAACGGCGTCTTAGGGTTCCGCCCTTACGGCGGGTCACCTTTTCCAAACGCCGAAAAGGTAACCGAAAAGGCTTGCTCCTACGTGCGGCCCGCTCGCTGGGGCTCGGGGTCCCTTCGCTCCGGGATCGATCCGGGCGCAGCGCCTACGGTTTGCTTCGCTGCACCTCCTCTCGCTGTGTTTGGCTGCGCCAA
>NZ_RWIL01000175.1:0-37842 GCF_009764635.1 Pseudomonas sp. PB103
GATCTTTTTAAGGCAAGATCAAAAGATCGCAGCCTGCGGCAGCTCCTACATTTGAACTGTAACCACAGTGCCAATGTAGGAGCGCAAAAAAACTCAGCGAATCCCCGCCAACAAGGTGCGGGCGGTTTGCTTGAGTGGCTCGTCGCCGTCCTTGAGCAGTTCGTTCAACAGCGAAATCGCGCTGTCTATGTCGCCGTCATCAATGCAATTCTGTGCCTCTTCCAGCTTTCCGGAGTGGGCCGCTTGCGGCGAATCAGGCTTCTGCAAATCCAGCGGTTCGAGTACCAGTGATGGCTGTGAATCACCGAACTCGTTGAGGAATTCATCATCCAGCGCCTGTATATCCGGCTCGGGGATCCACTCCAGCTCCGCCTCTTCACTGGCCTCGGGTTCTGGCAATTCGAAATCCTGCGGCAGAATCTGCAGATTCGAGCCAAAAGCAGACTCATCGGCAGCCGGCTGACTCGGTGTTGATCGGCTGTCCTCCAGATCCCAGCTGGAATCCATC
The DNA here is from genome assembly GCF_009764635.1 of Pseudomonas sp. PB103. Taxonomy (NCBI): domain Bacteria; kingdom Pseudomonadati; phylum Pseudomonadota; class Gammaproteobacteria; order Pseudomonadales; family Pseudomonadaceae; genus Pseudomonas; species Pseudomonas sp. PB103. Next base: position 509 of record NZ_RWIL01000175.1, read on the forward strand.
GACAGCTCGCCCAGATTCAATTCGAAATCGTCCTCGGGCGCTGCCGGCTCTGGGGCGGGAGCGGCTTTGACGATGGGCGCGACGCTGGCAACCACTGGCGCAGCGGCCGCCAACGGCGCAACACTCAGCAACTTCGGATGACGGTCACGAATGGTCTGCAATTGCTGCTCATCGACACCCAACTGACGTAAGTGATGTTCCTGTTGTTCGTACGCCGCGCTATCACCCTGGCGCCCGAGGACTTCAAGCAATTGCACGCCAAGGTCGAGACGCTCCGGCTCCTTGTGCAAAGCGTCGCGCAGCAGCCCGACGGCCTCCCCCAGCCGTCCATACGCCAGATAAATCCCTACCGCTTCCAGCACATCGCCCGCCGCCGGCTCTTCGCGATGCTCCTCTGCGGCGTGCGCCGTCACGGCATGGCTGGTGTCAGCGTCAACCGTCTCGGGTTGATTATCGGGAGGCAGAAACGGCAGTGGCATTTCACCCGGTGTTGCCTGACGACGCCGGCGCAGGAACCATCCGCCCATCAGCACGCCCAGCAACAGCAACAATCCGCCCAGCAGCCAGCCGTTCGGCGCATCGTCAGCGGACCCAACCGGTGCAGTGACCGGCGCCGGGGCTGGCGCTGCCGGCGGCGCCTTCTGTAGCTCGATCAGTTGAGTTTGCAGTTCACCCATGTGCTTTTTGCCATCGGCGATCAGCGACTGCTGTTCCTGCAATTTTGCGTTCAACTCTTCGATGGTTTTCTGCAATTGCTGGTTGTGCAAGACACTGGCCGCCAATTGCTCACTGAGGGCAGGATCGGCGGCTGCCGCTGGCGGTGGTGGCGCCGGTGTGGCTTCGCGTTTGCCCTGCGCAGCCTGAGGCGGCGCGGTAGCGGGTTCTACAGTAGGGAAACCGGAAGATTGTGGGCGTGGATCCGGCTCGTCGGTGGCCGGCACGATACCCGGCGAACCCGGCGGGTCGATCAACACGGTGTACTCGCGCAGCAAGCGGCCGTTGGGCTGACTGAGCTGTACGAGGAAATTCAGAAAGGGTTCATTGACCGGTTTGCTGGAGGTCACGCGGATCATCTGGCGATTGCCATGCAGGATCGGCACGAACTTCAGGTCGTTGAGGAAGAACACCCGTTCGACCCCGGCCTGGCCGAACTCATCGGCCGTGGCCAGGCTCACCGAAAGATCATTTTGCGTCAGCGCGCCGACATCGACCAATGCGATTTCGGCCTTGAGCGGCTGATTGAGGGCCGAATGAACAGTAATGTCACCCAGCCCCAACGCCATCGACGCGGTCGAAAAGCCGAATATGCCAGCGACCAGTAGCCCTTTGGCGCCACCGCGCAGTACCACCTGCCAACTTGCGAGCATGAGCATCCCTTAAATAAGCAAAACCGACTTCTATGCGTTCGCACATCCGGTACGAACACGATATTGCCCAGTAGTTCTTATAGTCGGCTCAGCGCGATCTCTCAAAAAAACGGCACAGGCTTGTGCCTCAAGATTTTTCCAGGTTGGCCAGGATGTGCCCGTGCACACGCATGCACACCTTCAAATCCGCCTCGTCGACGCCCTCGAACAATTCGTGGCGCAATTGCGTGGCGATGGTTTCGATTTGTTCAATCAGCGGCAAGGCCGGGGCGCAAAGGACGATTTTTTTCGCCCGGCGGTCTTCCATCACGGACTGGCGTTGCACCAGGCCCTGGCTTTCCAGGCTGTCGAGCAAACGTGCGAGGGTCGGGCCTTCGACGCCGACGCTTTGCGCCAATTCGCGCTGGGTCGGTGCGTCTTCAAAACGTGCCAGATGCAACAGCACCAGCCAGCGCGCCTGAGACAGGCCGAGGCCGGCGAGCCGGCGGTCCAGTTCGGCGCGCCAGCCACGGGACATCTGGGCCAGTTGCATGCCAAAGCGGTGTTGATCGGTTAACGGCATAAAACACTCACGGTTAGACTGAAAATAAAGAATTTCTAATTATTAGCCAGCTAAGCATGAGCTGCAGTTATAGGCAAGAGTCGCCCTGTACTGAATCGTTACAACTGTACAGGGCTTGGCGCAAACGCCACCTCACATTTCGAATTCCGATTGCAGCGCAGCCCGCACGCAATACAGCACGCCTTCCGGCACACGACCGGCGAACAGCTCGGCGATTTCGGCGACCGACGGCAACTCGCCCTCGCCATCGAGGAACGCATCCTGCACTTCGCCCATCAGCTCCTCAGGCAAATCCAGCGCCTGTTCCAGCGACAACTGTTGCTTGCCAATCGCCTCGGCGAGCATCGTGTAGACGTTCTTTTCCGAGCACTGCAACTGACCGGCGATCTGTAACGGCGTCATGCCGGCGCGGGCCAGGGTGATCAGCTCGTGGCGTACATCGGCGACCGCTTTCGGCGCCTCGACTGCGCCGCCAAGCACTTCGAGGAAGGCCTCGCCGTAGCGCTCCAGCTTGCGTGCACCGACGCCGCTGACCGTGGCCATTTCCGCCAGCGAGGTCGGCTGGCTGCGGAGCATTTCCAGCAGCGTCGAGTCGGGGAAGATGACGTACGGCGGCACACCGTGTTCTTCGGCGAGTTTGCGCCGCAGCGCACGCAACGCTTCCCACTGTTCGCGCTCTTCGCCGCGCACCAGTTGGCTGGCCGGGCTCTTGCTGTTGCTCTTGGCGGCGACCTGCGGCTTGAGATCGCGGCGCAGTTCCAGGCTCACTTCGCCCTTGAGCAACGGCCGGCAACTGTCGTTCAGGCGCAGACCGCCGTAGCCCTCGTGATCGACATCGGCCAGCCCGCGCGCCACCAACTGCCGGAACAACGAGCGCCATTCGCTCTCGCTCAACGCCTTGCCGACGCCCCACACCGACAGGTGCTGATGGCCGAAACTGCGGATTTTTTCGTTGTCCTTGCCCAGCAGCACGTCGACCAGATGGCCGACGCCATACCGCTGGCCGGTACGGAAAATCGCCGACAACGCCTGACGTGCAGGCTCGGTCGCGTCCCAGGTCTGCACGCCATCGACGCAGTTGTCGCAATGGCCGCACGGCTCGGGCATCTCTTCGTCGAAGTACGCCAGCAGGGTCTGGCGACGGCAGCGGGTTTCCTCGCAGAGCGAGAGCATGGCGTCGAGCTTGTGCTGCTCCAGACGCTTGTGCCGTTCGTCGCCTTCGGAGTTTTGCAGCATCTGCTTGAGCATCACCACGTCTTGCAGGCCGTAGGCCATCCACGCATCCGCGGGCAGACCGTCGCGGCCGCCGCGACCGGTTTCCTGGTAATACGCTTCCAGGGATTTCGGCAGATCGAGGTGCGCGACAAAGCGTACGTTGGGCTTGTCGATGCCCATGCCGAACGCCACGGTGGCAACCATGATCAGGCCTTCCTCATTGAGGAAGCGCTTTTGGTTGAAGGCGCGCAGATCGTTGGGCAGACCGGCGTGATACGGCAGCGCCGGGAAGCCCTGCTCGCTCAAAAACGTTGCGACTTCTTCGACTTTCTTGCGCGACAGGCAATAAACGATGCCCGCGTCGCTGCGCCGCTCGGCGAGGAACGCCAGCAACTGCTTGCGCGGCTGTTCCTTGGGCACGATGCGGTAAAAAATATTCGGGCGGTCGAAGCTCGACAGGAAGCGCTCGGCGTTCTGCAGATGCAGGCGCGTGACGATTTCTTCGCGGGTACGCTTGTCGGCGGTGGCGGTCAGGGCGATACGCGGCACGTCCGGGAACAGCTCCGCCAACTGGCCCAGTTGCAGGTATTCCGGACGGAAGTCGTGGCCCCACTGCGATACACAGTGCGCTTCGTCGATGGCGAACAACGCGATGTTCAGGCCTTGCAGGAACGACAGCATGCGCGGTTGAACCAGGCGCTCGGGCGCCAGATACAACATCTTCACTTCGCCGCGTTTGATCCGCGTGGCGAGGTCGCGCTGCTGCTCGGCGCTCAATGTCGAATTCAGCGCAGCGGCGGCCACACCCAGCTCTTCGAGGGTGGCGACCTGGTCGTCCATCAACGCGATCAGTGGCGACACCACCACCGCCAGGCCCTCGCGCAGCAGCGCCGGCACCTGGAAGCACAGCGACTTGCCGCCACCGGTAGGCATCAGCACCAGCGCATCACCGCCACTGGCCACGCGCTCAATGATTGCACCCTGACGGCCACGGAAACTGTCGTAGCCGAAGATGTCCTTGAGGACGCGTTGAGCCTGTTCGAGCATAAAAACTCCAAAAATCACAAAAACATCCCTGCAAGGCTGGTTCATGACGGCCAAGGCTGCACCGCAGAATCGTAAGAACGCATTGCATGACGGCCGCAATGCGGGCAGGGAGCGCAAAACGCGGCAGTATACCCGAGCCCTCCCCTGCACAGGGCGCCGCTTATACCTTCGAATCCAGTCACGCCCGGTAGGAGCTGCCGCAGGCTGCGATCTTTTGATCTGGATCTTGATGCTGATCTTTAAAAAAATAAAATCAAAAGATCGCAGCCTTCGGCAGCTCCTACAGGGGATATGCAGGGCGCAGCCGGGTGAATCTGCCGTGCGGCTGGCTTGAGAGCGCAAGAAGGCCTAGAATTCCCGCATTGTTTATTCCCCCAAGGTAGCCCCGTAATGTCCTTCGCTGAGCAACTGACCCGCCTGCAAGTTTTCCTCGATGCCGACGAGCTGCATGACGAGGCGCTGGATTACGTGGCCGCGCACGGTTACCTGACCGCGCTGTCGATCTGTGCCGAAGACGTACCAGAGCGTGAGTGGATCGACGCCCTGTTCGCCGAAGAGCCGCATTACGCCGATGACGCCCAGCGCGCAGAAATCGAAGCCACGCTGATCGGCCTCAAGGCGCACATCGCCCGTCAACTGGCCTCCGATGAAGAGTTCGAGCTGCCATGCGATCTGGATCTGGGCGAAGAGCCGGATGATTCCGAACTGCGCGGCTGGTGCATCGGTTTCATGGAAGGCGTGTTCCTGCGCGAAGAAGCCTGGTTCGAAACCGCTGAAGATGAAGTCAGCGAAATGCTCCTGCCGATCATGGTCGGTTCGGGCCTGTTCGACGAACAGCCAGAGTTCGAAGACATCGCCAAGGACGCCAACCTGATGGACGACATGATCGTGCAGATCCCGGAAGCCCTGACCGCCCTGTACCTGCTGTGCCAGGCGCCCGACGAAAAACCGGCGATCCTCAAGCCACGTCACCACTAAGGTCCGGCCTATGGACAATCCCATAGGCAACCGCTCCCTGATGTTGCGCTACATCCTGCTGGCCATCGGCTGGCTCAGCGTGGCATTGGGGGTGATCGGTATCTTCCTGCCCGTCCTGCCCACCACCCCTTTCCTTCTGCTCGCAGCGGCCTGCTTCGCGCGCAGCTCCCCGCGTTTCTATCAATGGCTGGTCGAGCATCCAAGGCTCGGGCCATGGATTCGTGACTACCTCGATGGCAACGGCATTCCGCTCAAGGGCAAGGTCTATGCGATCGGCCTGATGTGGGCGAGCATTCTGTTCTCGTGCTATCTGGTGCCACTGCCGTGGGCGCGGGGGTTTATGTTGACGAGTGCGGTGTTGGTGACGGTTTATATTTTGCGGCAGAAGACCTTGCGCAAATCCTGATCCTCCTTGTCTCCAAACAGAATTGTTTAAAAGACACCTCCAGACACGCCTTACAGGCTACACATCCTTGCGCCTTTGCCTACAGCTAAGCCAGAATCCGCCGGCTTGTGCGCCTTGGGGGCGGGATCTATTGTTGGTCGGTCGCTGACTCATTCAGCGATCGGGTTTAGCGACCCGAATCTGTGTAGGCGCACCAGCGCTCCAAAACTCATTGCAAACGATCTGTCTGCAGTTGATGTCATGGCGGCTGTGCGTGGGAGACCTTCGGGTCTGCCGGGCGCCTACACCCGGTTCGCTAACCTGCGTCCAGCCGCCACCTTTTCTTGTTTAGCGACAGGTTTTGGTGGCCTCACCTGTAGGAGCTTCACCATGATCAAACCAACACCCAACCCGCCCGAAACCGATCTCGCCTCACCCTACGAATCCCTCGATTCAAAAAAGCTCAACGACGCCGCCGAGCGCGCCCTCGACCACTATCTCTGTCCACCCGGTTCAACCCCACCGCCGCGAAAAACCCGCCGGATGTACGCCGTGACCGCAGACTTCAAAAACGAAGAACTGCTGGCCGATGCCATCGAAACACTCGCCTCAGCCAGAACCATCGCTCATGACTTCGCCCACCTCATACCCGCGTCGCAGCGCAGGACGCTGTTGGGGATTGCGCAACTGATCATGCTCGGGGAGCTGGCGGTGAATCGGGTGATGGATAATCTGGAGTTGCCGCAGTTGGCCAGACAACCGATCGTTCCCACGCTCTGCGTGGGAATGCCTCTTCGGACGCTCTGCGTTCGGCTCTGGAGGGGACGCGGAGCGTCCCGGGCTGCATTCCCACGCAGAGAGTGGGAACGATCACGAATGAGCAACGCCATACCATCAGACAGAAAAAACCCGCCGTCCCCATCAACCGGGACGGCGGGTTTTGTCGTTTCAGGCCCGAATCAAAAGCCGCTTACACGGTATCCACCTTCAACGAATGATCATTCAGCATCCCGCTGATGATCGTCGCCGTGTCGTGCCCGCTGGCGATCATCCCGCCCGCCCCCGGAGTCACGCCGTAGTGGCTGGCGAGGTTGACGCCGGCGAGGTCGATGGTCTGGTTCGGCGTGGCGCCGGCCATGGCGCTGACATCGATGCTGGTAAGGACAGAGGCGCCGGTGCCGGTGACGGTGAAGTGCAGGTAGTCGTCCAGCGACGCCGTGGTGCCGTTTTCGCCTTGCAGCAATTGCGACAGATCGAGCTTGTCGGTGCCGGGGGTGAAGTCGGTGATCAAGTCATGGCCACTGTTGCCCTTGAGCCACTGGAAGGTGTCAGCGCCAGGCCCACCGGTCAGGGTGTTGTTGCCCATGCCGCCGATCAACAGATCGTCACCGCCGCCACCGTTGAGGATGTCGTTGCCCAGCCCGCCGTTGATCACGTTGTTATTGTTGTCGCCGGTCAGGGTGTCGTTGAAGTTCGAGCCGACGAGGTTTTCGATACCGGTCAGGGTATCCGTGCCAGCGCCAAGGGTGTTTTGCGCACCGAGCAGGCCGAGGTTTACCGTCACACCGGCTGTGGCGTGGGCGTAACTCGCGGTGTCGATACCGCTGCCGCCGTCGAGCAGGTCATTGCCCGGGCCGCTGTAGAGCAGGTCGTTACCGGCGCCGCCGTGCAGCTCGTTGTTGCCTGAGCCTGCGGTCAATACATCATTGCCGTCGCCAGCGTTGAGGATGTTGTCGCCGGTGCCGGCCACCAACACGTCGTCACCTGAAGTGCCAGTGAGGGTGTGCCCGTCCTGATAGCTGATGCTGACGTTGGCCGTGTCGCTGCCGCCATGGTTGTCGTTGGCGGTGTAACTGCCATGGAAGTCCGGGGTGATGTCGTGCGCCCCGGCGTAGTTGAGGGTCATGGTCAGCTGGTAGTTTTCCGCCGCGTTGGCATTGCCGCCCGAGGTGTTGGTGATGTTGGTGATGTGGATCTGATAGACGCCATCGGCCGATGCGGTCAGGGTTTGCCCGTCCGCGAGGGCGATGTAGGCGCCGCCGTTGATCGAGTACTCCATGGTGACGTGACCGGCCGCCAGGTTGTGGTCAAGGTTGAGAGTTTCGCCCTGGCGCAGGTTCACGGTGATGCGGTCTTCATCGTTGGCGTTGCTGTTGGTCACAGCGCCGAGGTAACCGCTGACCACCAGTACGGCGGTCATCGTCGCGGCGTTGGCACTGAACGAGTTGCGCACGTTGGCGAGGTTCTGGTTGGCGGCGGTATTGACGTTAGTGCCGGTGAAGTTGATCGCGCCGGTGCCGGTGAAGTCCGCCGCTTTCGAGATCCAGCCAGTGTTGAAACTGGTCGGAGTGGCATTGAGCGTGTCGCCGTTGGGATCAGTGTCGTTGGCCAACAGCAGCTCACCCGGCACGACGATGTTGCCCGACAGCACGTTGGTGATGACGTGATCGTCTGCCGCCACCGGAGGCGCGTTGGGGATCACTTTTACGGTCAGCGTCGAGCTGGCGAGGTCGCCGTCATTGTCGCTGACGGTGAAACCGATGTTCTCGGTGATCACCACGGCGGTGGTTTTCTGCGAGGTGTAGGTGTACTCGCCGCTGTCGAGATTGATCAGCAGTGTGCCGCCATTGTTGGTAGCAATGCTCAGCGTGTTGTTCACGGTGTTGAACGTACCGTGATTGGTACTGCCGCTCGGCGTCAGCGAGCCTTGGCCGCCGAGGGCTTTTGGATCGTAGGTGTAGGTGGTGCCGTCGATCACGATGGATTTGATGAAGCCGCCGTCGGCGCCGAACGTACCGCCCTCGCCCAGCAACGAACCGGTGACCGGTGCGCCGACCACAGTGCCGGACAGCACTGAGTTGAGCTGGTTGAGGTCGGTGACCACCACCGCGTTGGTGTTGGTGTGACTGATGCCGTCATAGGCCAGTGGGTCGAGGTTGGCGTTGCTCACGCCACTGCCGAGGCCGATCGCGTAGTTTTTGATGTTGTTGGCATCGAGGAAGTTTTTCAGCGCGGCTTCGTCAGCGGCATTGATGTCGCCCTCGTTGGGTTTGCCGTCGGAGAAGAAGTAACCGACGTTCTGCGCCCCGGTGAGTTTGCCCGAGGTGTTGAACGCGGTTTGCATCACCGCCACGGCGGCGTCGTAGTTGGTGCCACCGCCCGCCGTCAAACCGGCGAGAATCGTCTTCGCTGTCGCCACATCGACCCACACCGTGGTTCGGTCAGTGGCGTTGCTGCTGAAGGTGACCAGTTGCACTTTCACATCGCCGAGGTCGTCGTACTTGTCGAGCAAGGCGCTGATCGCCTGCTTGGCCAGCGCCAGCCGCGACAGGCCCGGCACGCCGGAGGCGTCGGCCATACTGCCGGAGATGTCGAGGACGATGAGCAGGTTGGAATCGATCTCCACCGCTGCCACTGAACGGTCCGAAGCCACGGCTTTCGGCACGTCGTCAACGATGTTGACCACGAGGGTGCTGGTGGTGCTGTTGCCCAGTGCATCGGTGGCTTTGTAGGTAAAGCTTTCGCTCAGGGTGTTCGCCCCGTCGTTGGCGTTCGGCGTGGTTTTCGGCGCCGAGGTCAGCGTGTAGGTGTAGGTGCCGTCGGCGTTGAGCTGGATCTGCCCATAGGTGCCGGTGGCGCTGCCGACCAGGGTGTAGGTGATCGCGCCACTGCCGCCGGTGACCGCGCCAACCAGTGTGCCCGTTGCGGTTTCGCCAGTGTTGGTCGGGTCGCTGCCGGTGACCGTACCGGGCGCCAGATCGGCGCCGTCCTTGGTCAGATCGAGGGCTTTTTCATACACCGTCACGTCCTGATCGACCGAGGCCACCAGTTTGCTGTCGGCAACATTGATGGTGATGGTCGTGGTGCTTTCATCGCCGTCACTGTCGCGAATGGTGTAGGTGAACGTATCGGTGGCGCCCGGAGGGCTCACCGAGTTCGGGTTGCTGTGGTAGACGGCGTTGCCCAAGGCATCGAGGGTCAGGTAGCCGAAGTTACCGTTGATGTTGCTGTTGAGGCCGCCCACCGCAGAGGTCCCGGTGTTGCTGCCGGCGCGCACGCCGACCACCGCTCCGCCCGCCGCCGCGCCATCCGCACCGGTAACGTCGTTGCCCAGCACGCTGATGTTGACCGTACCGCCTTCAGCCACCGACCCGGTATCCGCTTTGGCCGTCGGCAAGTCATCGATGATGTTGACGTTGATCTGACCCGTGGCGGTGCTGCCATCGGTGTCGGTCGCCACCACGTTGAAGTTCTCGGTGAGGCTGTTGGCGCCGTTGCCGTTCGGGTGCGTTTCGTTATCGACCAAGGTGTAGCTGTAACTGACCACGCCGGTCGTCGCGTTGTAGCCGGTGATGGTGAACGTGCTGCCCAAGGGCGAAACGATCGACTGCGGGAAGCCTGCCGCCACACCGCCGGTCACCACGGCAATACCGCCGACGGTGAGGGTTTGCAGGCCATCCAGCGCGGTCACGGTGAACGTGCCGCTCTGGGTCAGCGCCGGCGTGTCGGGGCTGGTGCCGTCGCTGAGATTTTTCTCGTAGACCGTGAGTTCGCCGCCGTTGACGTCGAGGCCGTTGAGCACCACCGGATCGTCATTGTTGTGGATGTTCAGCACCAGGTTGGCGGTGCTGGTGTCGCCATCGGCATCGGTCAGGGTGTAGTTGAACGTCTCGGTGCCGTTGCCGCCGCCGTGCAGATTTTTGAAGTCGGCATCGTTGGGGTTCAGCGTGTAGGTGTAGGTCCCGTTGGCGTTGAGCACCAGCGTGCCGTAGGTCCCGGTGAACGTACCGGCGGTGATCGGCCCGGCATTCGGCCCGGTCGCCACCACATCCGCGCCTTGCACGTCGTTGGTCAGCACGTTGCCGGTCAGGGTCAACTGGGTTTCCGAAGCGCTGGTGGCGTTGCTGTCGTTCACGGCTTTAGGCACGTCATCGACGATGCTGACGACGATGGTGCTGGTGACAATGTTGCCCAGCGAATCGGTGGCTTGATAAGTGAAGGTTTCAGTCAGGGTGTTGGCACCGTCGTCGGCATGCGGCGTGGTGCTCGCTGGCGACGTCAAGGTGTAGGTGTAAGTGCCGTTGGGGTTGAGGACGATCTGCCCGTAATTGCCGGTGGCACTGCCGACCAGCGCATAGCTGATCGCGCCGACCGCACCGGTGACCGAACCGACCAGCGTGCCGGACGCGGTTTCGCCAGTGCTGGTCGGGTCGCTGCCGATGACCGTACCCGGCGCCAGGTCGGCGCCATCCTTGGTCAGGTCGAGGGCTTTCTCATACACCGTGACATCGGTGTCGCTGGTCGCGCTCAGCTTGCTGTTGGATACATCGATGGTAATGGTCGTGGTGCTTTCGTCGCCATCGGAATCGCGCACGGTGTAGGTGAACACATCCACTGCGCCCGGGCCATTCACGGTATTCGGATTGCTGTGGTAGACGGCGTTGCCGTTGGCGTCGAGCGTCAGGTAACCGTAAGTGCCGTTGATGTTGCTGTTGAGGCCGCCAATGGCCGAGGTCGAGGTGTCGGAGCCGGCACGCACGCCAACCACTGCACCGGTGACGGCCGGGCCATCCGCGCCGCCAATGTCGTTGTCCAGCACGTTGCCGCTGACGGTGCCGCCCTCCGCCACCGACGCCGCATCAGGGTGTGCGCTCGGCAAGTCATCGACGATGTTGACGTTGATCTGGCCGCTGGCGGTGCTGCCATCGGTATCGGTGGCGACGACGTTGAAGTTCTCGGTGATGCTGTTGGCGCCGTTGCCGGTTGGGTGCGCATCGTTATGGTCAAGGGTGTAGCTGTAGCTGACGACCCCAGTGGTGGGGTCATAGCCGGTGATGGTCAACGTGCTGCCGAGTGGCGTGACAATCGACTGCGGGAAACCCGCGGCAACGCCACCGGTGACCACGTTGACGCCGCCCACGGTCAGGGTTTGTAGGCCGTCGAGCGCGGTGACGGTGAAGGTGCCGCTCTGTGTCAGCGCCGGAGCCTCGGGGCTGGTGCCGTCGCTGAGGTTTTTCTCGTAGACGGTGAGTTCGCCACCGTTGACGTCGAGACCGTTGAGAGTCACCGGATCGTCGTTGTTGTGGATCTGCAGAACCAGGTTGGCGGTACTGGTATCGCCGTCGGAATCGGTAATGGTGTAGGTGAAGGTTTCTGTGCCGTTGCCGCCACCGTGGAGGTTTTTGAAATCGGCGTCGTTGGTGTTCAACGTGTAGGTGTAAGTGCCGTTGGCGTTGAGCACCAGCGTGCCGTAAGTCCCGGTGAATGTGCCGGCGGTAATCGGGCCAGCGTTAGGGCCGGTCGGCACGCGGTCGGCGCCCTGCACATCGTTGTCGAGGACGTTGCCGACTAACGTGAGTTGCGATTCTGATGCGGTGCCGGTGTTGCTGTCATTCACGCCTTTTGGCAGGTCGTCGATGATGTTCACATCGAGGGTCGCATTGGCGGTGGTGCCGTTGTCATCGACCACAGTGACGGCGAACTGCTCAGGCAGACTATTCGCACCGTTAGCCGTCGGATGCGCGTCGTTGTGATCGAGGGTGTAGCTGTAACTCACCACGCCGGTGGTGGCGTTGAAACCGGTGATCGTCAATGTGCTGCCCAGCGGCGTAGTCACCGATTGCGGGAAACCTGCGGCCACGCCATTGGTGACTACGGCAATGCCACCGATAGTCAGAGTGGTGACGCCGTCCAGCGCGGTGATGGTGAACGTGCCGCTTTGGGTCAGCGCGGTGGCATCCGGCGCGCTGCCGGTGCTGAGGTTTTTCTCGTAAACGGTGAGTTCGCCGCCATTCACATCGAGGCCGCTGATGACCACCGGATCGTCGTTGTTGTGAATTTGCAGCACGAGATTCGCGGTACTGGTATCACCGTCGGAATCGTTGATGGTGTAGGTGAAAGTTTCAGTGCCGTTGCCACCACCATGGAGATTTTTGAAGTCAGCATCGTTCGGGTTCACGGTGTAGGTGTAAGTGCCGTTGGCGTTCAGCACCAAGGTGCCGTAAGTGCCGGTGAAAGTGCCGGCGGTAATCGGCCCGGCATTTGGGCCGGTTGGCACGCGGTCAGCGCCTTGCACATCGTTGTCGAGGACGTTGCCGACTAGCGTGAGTTGCGTTTCCGATGCGGTGCCGGTGTTGCTGTCGTTCACGCCTTTTGGCAGGTCGTCGATGATGTTTACATCGAGGGTTGCGTTGGCGGTGGTGCCGTTGTCATCGACCACAGTGACGGCGAACTGCTCAGGCAGATTGTTCGCGCCGTTGGCCGTCGGATGCGCGTCGTTGTGATCGAGGGTGTAGCTGTAACTCACCACGCCAGTGGTGGCGTTGAAGCCGGTGATGGTCAGCGTGCTGCCCAACGGTGTTGTCACCGATTGCGGGAAACCTGCGGCGACACCATTAGTAACCACGGCAATACCGCCAACAGTCAGCGTGGTGACGCCGTCCAGCGCGGTGATGGTGAACGTCCCGTTTTGCGTCAGCGCCGCCGAATCAGGAGAGCTGCCCAGTGCCAGGTTCTTCTCGAAGACCGTGAGTTCACCACCCTCGACGTTCAAGCCGTTGATGATCACCGGGTCGTCGTTGTTGTGGACCTGCAAGACCAGATTCGCCGTGCTTTTGTCGCCATCGGAATCGGTGATGGTGTAGCTGAAGGTTTCAGTGCCGCTGCCGCCACCGTGCAGGGCTTTGAAGTCTGCATCACCGGTATTCAGGGTGTAGGTGTATGTGCCGTTGGCGTTCAACACCAATGTGCCGTAAGTCCCGGTGAATGTGCCGGCGGTGACTGGCCCGCTCGGCACGCGGTCGGCACCCTGTACGTCATTGCTGAGAACATTGCCGGTCAATGTCAGCAAGGTTTCCGACGCAGTTGTGCTGTTGCTGTCGTTCACCGCTCTGGGCACGTCGTCGATGATGTTGACGTCCAGCGAGCCGGTGGCGCTGTCGCCATTGCTGTCGCCGGCCGTCACGGTGAAATGTTCGCTGAGGCTGTTGGTGCCGTCACCGGCCGGATGCGCGTCGTTGCCGTTGAGCGTGTAGCTGTAGCTGACCACGCCAGTGCTCGCGTTATAACCGGTGATGGTCAGGGTGTTGCCCAATTGCGTAATCACCGACTGCGGAAAGCCTGCGGTCACGCCGCCGCTGATCACGTTGATACCACCGATGTTCAGGCTGTTCAGACCATCCGGTGCCGTCACGGTAAAGCTGCCGCTCTGCGTCAGCGCGCCAGGATTGGCTGCCGAGCCGGCAGGCAGATTGGCTTCGTTGAGGGTCAGTTCACCCCCGGGCACAGCGAGGCCGCTGAGGGTCACGATGTTATTGACGGGGGGCACGATTACCGGCACCGGCGTGTTATCACCGTTGTCGATGACCACGTTGTGGCGTTCTTCAGGAAACTCGGGAATACCGCCGAACCCGGCAGTGGGGAACCCGATGATCGGGTCAACCCGGCCGCCAACTTCTGTCAGCAGAACAAAACTGTGGCCGCCGCCCAGCTCACCCGGCGCGCCGCCCGGTGCATTGGGACCGGCGGCAGTCGCTTCGGCGGTTTTGGTCGGGTCGTCACCGGCGGCGATGGCTTTCTGGATCTGCTCGACGTCGGTCATCTGGGCTTCGCTCGGCGTCACCACCTCTGGCGCATTCACGTGGCCCGCCTGATCAGCGAGCAATTGCCCGGTCATGGTCAGGCTGCTGTCGCGACCGAGAGTGAGTTCCTGGCCGTTTTGCAGATGGACGGCAACGGCGCCTTCGGCCCCGGTGATCAGTTGATCGCCGGCATACAGGCGATCCCCTTCAACCAGTGCGCGTTTGCTGCCGTCGGCGGCCTGGGCGAATACCTGACCAATGACTTTAGTGACTGTACCGATGAGCGTTGCCATGTGAATTCCTCCGCTGCTGACCACCGTCAGCACTGGTTCGCGAAGCAGCCCATGGCTCAATCGGGTTGCCGGGGGCGACGCTCGCACCCTCGACAGTTCGTTTCGCGGGGGTTATTTGAAGAGAAATCCAAGCGCTATCAAGCACTTGCACCGCCCGTTTCAAACAGCCCGCCCACTAACGCTACGTAACGGCGGTGAATCACCCGAGTGACAAAAATCTGTCGCTCATCAGCCGCTACGCGTCCCTCCCCTTCAGCAGTACTTCGCCGTATGTCGCAAAGTGAGTGGAACTTTCCTCAAGCCTTTTTGAGCTCCCTAAAGCGCATAAAACAAAGGCTTTCGTGCTGAACAATGTGCCGGATTTTACAAAGCGCATAAGTTTTTTTCGGCATAAGCCTTATGAAAAATTTTTCTTAGCTACGCTCTAGGATGTTCTTAGCTCTGTTGTTACAAGAGTGAAACGCTTAGACCTAAAAATATCGTCAAATATTTGGCGACAGTAACACACCATCAGGACTCAGGGAGATGCACCCATGCGCGTTCTAACCCCCCTCTGCAGCGCGGTTTTGCTGGCCATGGCTTGCACTTCTCAAGCCCAGGCGATGAACCTCACCGAGGCGATCCAAAGCACCATCGCCACCCACCCGGAACTGGCCTCGCGCGTGGACGCCCGCCTGTCGGCAGATGAACAAGTCAAAGTCGCCAAGGGCGGCTTCTATCCGTCCGTCGATTTGAACGCCGCGTATGGTCGCGGCTACAGCGACAACACCAACACCCGCGCCTTCGGCAATCACGACACGCGAATTCTCAATTACACCCAGTCCGAGCTGCGCCTGCGGCAGATGCTGTTCGACGGTTTCAACACCGCCAACGAGGTCGAGCGCACCAAAGGCGTGTCGAACTCACGCGCGTACTACGCGCAAGGCACTGCCCAGGATCTGGCCCTGCGCACCATCGAGGTCTACCTCGAAGTGCTCAAACGTCGCGAACTGGTGACCCTGGCCCGCAACAACCTGCAGGCGCACTTGCGCGTCAACGATCAGATTGGCCTGCGCACCGAGCGAGGTGTTGGCAGCACCGCCGACTCCGATCAATCGGTCGCCCGTAAAGCGCTGGCGCAGAACAACCTCGACACCGCCGAAGTCGACCTGTCTGACGCCGAAGCCAACTTCTACAGCGTGGTCGGGCGCATGCCCGATGAGCTGGAAACGCCAGCCTCGACCCGCGGCGAACTGCCGACCGAATTGCGTGAAGCGCAACAGAGCATGGTCGACAACAACCCGTATCTGAAGTCCGCCCAGGCTGACGTGCAATCGGCGGAGAGCCAGTACGAAGTCGCCAAATCACCGTTCTACCCGCGCTTCGATGCCGAAGCAGCGGTCGGTGCGAACAATAACGTGCAAGGCGATGAAGGCCACGACAACGAATGGCGCGTGGGTGTGGTGATGAACTACAACCTGTTCCGGGGCGGCAGCGACAAGGCGCGCCTGGCCTCCGATGCGCACCAGATCAATCAGGCGATGGACATCCGCAACAACGCCCTGCGTCAGCTCAACGAGAACATTCGTCTAGCCTGGAACGCCATGGTCAACGCGAAGAAACAGACCCCGACCGCCCGCGAATACGCCGAAACCACCAAGCGTGTACGCGCCGCCTATCAGGATCAGTTCGGCCTTGGCCAACGCACCCTGCTCGACTTGCTCGACAGTGAAAACGAGCTGTACAACGCCAATCGTCGCTACACCGAAATCCGCTACACCGAGGAATATTCGATGTACCGCGTGCTGGCGAACATGGGCCAGTTGCTGAGCAAACAACGGGTGGTACTGCCGGCCGATGCGATCGCGTCCAGCGAAGTCAAAAACGAAGCCCGCCTGCCCGAGCTGAAATAACCAACTCCCTGTAGGAGCTGCCGCAGGCTGCGATCTTTTGACGTTGTTGTTTACGATCAAGATCAAAAGATCGCAGCCTGCGGCAGCTCCTACACGTGATTGGGGTGATAGACGATCAAGCGTTCCGTTCAGTTTTGTGTAGCCAGTGCCACCGTTTCACGGGAGCGATCAATATGACCAGCATGGAACCCGGCCACACCGGGATCGATCCGCGGCTGAGCTTCGATGATCCGTTACTCGACGGTCTGTTGATCCTCTGCAAACTGCATGGCGCGACGGTCAGCCGTGCCAGCCTGAGTGCCGGGCTACCGCTGAACAAACAACGCCTGAGCCTGGACCTGCTGCCGCGCGCCGCCGCCCGGGCCGGGTTGCAGGCGCGCATTCTGCGCCGTGATCTGAAAGATATTTCACCGCTCAATCTGCCGATCCTGTTGTTGCTCAACGACGGCCGCACCGCCGTGTTGCGGCGTTTCGGCGACGACGGCAAAGCGCTGATCCTGCCCAGCGAAGCCGATGGCGGCGAGCAATGGGTCAGCCGTGAAGAACTCACTGAGCACTACAGTGGCCAGGCCCTGTTTGCCCGTCCACGCCATGAACTCGAAGACCTCCGTTCACCGCTGGTGCCGCGTGTGCACGCGTGGTTTCGCGACACATTGAAGCTGTCGAAATGGCTGTACAGCGATGCCATTCTCGCCAGTTTCCTGATCAACCTGCTAGGCCTGATGGTGCCGCTGTTCGTCATGCAGACGTATGACCGCGTGGTGCCGAACCAGGCGACGTCGACCCTGTGGGTGCTGTCGATCGGGCTGCTGATCGGCACCGGTTTCGAACTGGTGCTGCGGGTGGTGCGCGCGCACTTGCTGGACACCGCCGGCAAGAAAACCGATGTGATCCTTTCCGCGACGCTGTTCGAGCGCATCACCGGCATGTCGATGAAGGCACGGCCGGCGACCATCGGCGGTTTCGCCCAGAGCATTCATGACTTCCAGGGACTGCGCGAATTTCTCACCGCCGTCACCTTGACCAGCCTGATCGACCTGCCTTTCGTGGTGCTGATGCTGGTGGTGATCGGATTGCTTGGAGGCTGGCTGGTGGTGATTCCGCTGCTGGCGTTTCCGATCACCATCATCTTCGCCCTGGCGATCCAGGTGCGCCTGCGCGACACCGTGCAGAAAAGCCTGAGCCTCGGTGCCGAACGTCAGGCGGTGTTGATCGAAACCCTCGGTGGCCTGGAAACCCTCAAGGCCTGCAGCGCCGAAAGCGAGCGCCAGCACAAATGGGAAAGCACCCACGGCGCTCTCACCCGACTCGACAGCCATGCGCGCAATCTTTCGGCGCTGGCTACCAACGGCACGCTGTTCATTCAGCAATTCTCGGGGATGGCGACGATTGTTGCCGGGGTCTACAGCATCATCGCTGGTAACCTCAGCGTCGGTGCGCTGGTCGCCAGTTACATGCTCGGCAGCCGCGTGCTTGCGCCGCTGGGGCAGATCGCCGGGCTGATCACCCGTTATCAGCAAGCACAACTGACCATGAAAAGCACCGACGCGCTGATGTCGTTGCCGCAGGAGCGCGACGGCAAACAGCGGCCGCTGGAACGCACGCAACTGCAAGGCGCGCTGGACGTCAGTGGCGTGACGTTCCATTACAACGGGCAGAATGCGCCGGCGCTGAGCAATGTCAGTTTCAGCCTGAAACCCGGTGAACGGGTCGGCATCATCGGCCGTAGCGGCTCGGGCAAAAGTACCCTGGCGCGGTTGGTAATGGGCTTTTATGAACCGGAAGAAGGCCAGTTGCTGCTCGACGGCCTCGACCTGCGCCAACTGGACGTCGCCGACCTGCGCCAGCAGATCGGTTACGTCGCCCATGACCTGCCGCTGCTGGCCGGCAGCCTGCGTGACAACCTCACCCTCGGCGCGCGGTATATCAGCGATTCACGGATGCTTGAAGTGGCTGAGCTGACCGGCGTCACCGAGCTTGCCCGCCAGCATCCACAAGGCTTCGACCGGCCGGTTGGCGAGCGCGGGCAATTGCTCTCCGGCGGCCAGCGTCAGGCGGTGTTGCTCGCACGATCCTTGTTGCTCGATCCGCCGATCATGCTGCTCGACGAACCCACCAGCGCCATGGACAACAGCAGCGAAGACCAACTGCGGCAGAAGCTGCACGAATGGGTCCAGGGCAAAACCCTGCTGCTGGTCACCCACCGTACCTCGATGCTCAGCCTGGTGGACCGGCTGCTGGTACTGGACAACGGCCGGGTTGTCGCCGACGGCCCAAAAGAAGCGGTCATCGATGCACTGCGCAAGGGCCGCGTCGGCTCGGCGGCGGTGTAGATGCTGACCCACAATTTATGGCTTTCACAAAAAAGTGCCCTGCACAAAAACCTGTGCCTACACAAAACCTATGGTTTGCACAAAACCTGTGCCTTACACAAAACCTATGGTTTGCACAAAACCTGTGCCTTACACAAAACCTGTGGTTTGCACAAAACCTGTGGCGAGGGGATTTATCCCCGATTGGGTGCGCAGCGCCCATGAGTTTTTTGGGGCTGCTGCGCAACCCATCGGGGATAAATCCCCTCACCACAGGAAAGCTTTTTGGCCTCAGGAATTTTCTGTGGTCACCAGAGAAGTTCTCTGAACACAGGAAAGCTTTTTGGCCTCAGGAATTTTCTGTGGTCACCAGAGAAGTTCTCTGAACACAGGAACGCTTTTTGGCCACAGGAATTTTCTGTGGTCAGCAGAGAAGTTCTCTGAACACCGGAAGCTCTCTGGGCACAGGGAGGTTCTGTGGCCAAGGGGAAGTTCTCCGGCCACTGATGGATCATCCAGTTTGATGTTTCTTAACTGAGGGGTATCGCCCCATGTCGGCATCTTCAGATAGCAAATCACGTGGCTACTTCGACAGTTTCGGCAAAAGTGCCGAAGCCGAGTTCATGCCGGAAACCGCCGGCGCCTCGTTGCAGGATTCGCCGCGCTGGTCGCGGATCACCGTGTGGCTGGCGGCAGGGTTGCTGATCAGCGCGCTGGTCTGGGCCAAGTTCGCCGTGCTCGAAGAAGTGACCATGGGCGAAGGCAAGGCGATTCCGTCGAGCAAGATTCAGGTTATCCAGAACCTTGAGGGCGGGATCGTCACCGAAATCTTCGTGCGTGAAGGGCAAATGGTGAACAAGGGCGACACGCTGCTGCGCCTGGATGACACGCGCTTTCGCTCGAACAAGGGCGAAAGCGAAGCCGATCGTTATGCGTTGACGGCACAGGTCGAACGGCTGTCAGCGGAGGCCGAGGGTCGGCCGTTCAAGCTCTCCGATGAAGTGATCGCCAAGGCGCCGCAAGTCGCCGAAGACGAGCGCTCGCTGTACGAACAACGCCAGCGCCGCTTGGCCAGCGAGCAACGCACCCTCAGCGAACAACTGCGGCAGAAGACCCAGGAACTCGCGGAGTTTCGCTCCAAGCAAGGTCAGTTCAGCTCCAGCCTGGCGTTGCTGCAGCAGGAAATGAACATGTCCGAACCGCTGGTAAAAACCGGTGCAGTGTCACCGGTTGAAATCCTCCGGCTCAAGCGCAGTGCGGTAGAAATCCGAGGCTCATTGAACGCGACAACGCTGGCGATTCCCCGCGCCGAATCGGCGATTGCCGAGATCCGTAGCAAGATCGACGAGTCGGAGCAAACCTTCCGCTCGGAAGCGGCGAAAGAACTGAATGAGAAACGCACCGACCTGTCGAAAATCACCGCCACCAGCATCGCCATTGACGACCGCGTCACCCGCACTACCGTGACCTCACCGGTGCATGGGGTGATCAAGCAATTGAAGGTCAACACTATCGGCGGCGTGGTCCAGCCGGGCAGTGACATGGTCGAAATCGTACCGCTGGAAGACAACTTGCTGATCGAGGCCAAGGTGCGCCCGCAGGATGTCGCGTTCCTGCATCCGGGGCAGAAAGCCATGGTCAAGTTCAGCGCTTATGACTACACGATTTATGGCGGGCTGAGCGCCAAGCTTGAGCTGATCGGGGCCGACACGATCACTGATGACAAGGGCAACAGTTTTTACCTGATTCAGGTGCGCACCGATAAAAATCATTTGGGCGGGGATGTAAAACCGTTGCTGATCATTCCGGGGATGGTGGCAACGGTGGACATTATTACCGGCGAGAAGAGCGTGCTGGATTACCTGCTCAAACCGGTGCTGAAAGCGCGGACCGAGGCGATGCGCGAACGCTAGAGATATCCGGATTTTGTGGTGAATTGACTGGCGTCATCGCTGGCAAGCCAGCTCCCACAGTGTCCGTGTCGGCCACAAAACCTATGAACACCTCAGAACCTGTGGGAGCTGGCTTGCCAGCGATGGGGCCAGCAATAACAGCGACTATTTTTCAGCATGATTACGCTGAAAGGTCTCCTCCCCCATCGCCGCAATCTGCCCCTCGATCAACGCCTCGAACGGCTTGAGCAACGGCTCGAATGATGTCGGCGCCTCCAGCGTCTGCAACGCCAGCACAATCGCTTCAATCGTCGACAACGCCCCCGGCCCCGGTGCCTTGCGCAAGCGATAGCGCGACACGCCGCCCTCGACCAGCGTCACCCGTGGCAACGCCGCCAGCAGCGGATTGAGGTGGAGCATCTTGCGCGCCTTGCGCCAGGTGCCGTCCGGGACTACCAGCAACAGCGGCTCATCGGATTCGACGTAAGCCTGCATCGGCTGCGCATCCTCCGCCGGAAATAACAGCCGCGCCCGATATCCCGGTTGATTCAGCAACGCCGGCAAATCCTCGAACACCTCGCCAACGACCAACTCGGCATTGCTCAACCCCAACGCCGCCAGCCGCGCGGTATTCAACGCATGATTGACCTCGCTCGGATGCTGCAACAGCAACACCCGCGTGCGGCTGTCGAGACTGGGGATCAGCGGACACAGACAATGGGTTTGGGGGCGCAGGCAGCGCGGGCATTGAGGTCTGGACATACTTCTTGTTCCTACAAGCTAAGCCTGATTGAGCTGGGCTTTGAGCAAATCGCGGAAGGTCTGGATCAGCGGCTCACGGCTGCGGCCCCTGCGCATGATCATCGAGAACGGCGCCTGATAACCGAAGGTCGCCGGCAGCAACACCCGCAAATCACCCTTGTCGGCCCAGGCCTGAGCATAGTGCTCCGGCAAGTAACCGATGTAGGCGCCGGACAGCACCAGAATCAGCTGCGCCTCCATACTTTCTACGGTCGCGGCGCTGTGTTTGAAACCGTGCCGGGCCAGTTCCGCCTGGCTCCAGTAACCACGTCCGACCATGCGTTGCTGGGTGATGACTTGCTCGGGGATGCGCCGCTCGTTGAACAACGGATGGCGGCTGCTGCAATACAACCAGTGTTGTTCGCGGTACAGCGGCATGTAGACCAGGCCGCTCATGCGCGTGGAGAACGCACCGATGGCCAGGTCGAGGCGGTTGTCCTGCACGCCGAGTTGCAGTTCGTACGGGCTCATCACCGATAAGTGCAAATGCACCGCCGGGTGTTCCTGGCTGTAACCGCCGATGGCTTCGGCGAACGGCAAGGCCTTGTCGCTGACCGTGGAGTCGATCACGCCGAGGTTGAGTGTGCCGCGCAATTCGCCCTTGAGCGCAGCGGCGTATTGCTCGAAGCCTTCGAGTTCGGCGAGCAGGCGCAGGGTTTCCTGATGGAACAGTTCGCCCTTGCTGGTCAGGCTGAACCCGCCGCGCCCGCGATGGCACAGCACCAGGCCGAGCGCGGCTTCGAGCTGGCTCATGTAAGTGCTGATCGCCGAGGTCGACAGGTTGAGTTCCTGCTGCGCGTTGGCAAAACCCTGATGACGCACGACGCTGACGAAGATGCGCAAAAGTTTCAGGTCGGGTAAAGCGTTGGCCATAAGAAGTCCACACATCATCCAATGTAGGAGCTGCCGAAGGCTGCGATCTTTTGATCCTGATCTTGAAAAAGATCAAAAGATCGCAGCCTTCGGCAGCTCCTACAGTGGGTTCATCGATGGCAACGAGTCTATCCCGGGCCTCGGCATTAGTTTAGAAAAATCTGAACTAAGTTTTTGCCCGTAGCGATTCTTTCGCCGCACTACATTTCGCATCATCGGCCCCACAGCGGCGTCCGAACCTTTACTGAACGGCGCGCCGATATAAATAAAACAAAGACGATGAGGCCTTACCCGTGGACAAGATTCTTCACCAACCACTGGGCGGCAACGAAATGCCGCGCTTCGGCGGCATCGCCACCATGCTCCGACTCCCCCATGTACCGACCGCTGCCGGCCTGGACGCTGCCTTCGTAGGCGTGCCACTGGACATCGGTACTTCGCTGCGCCCCGGCACCCGCTTCGGGCCACGCGACATCCGCGCCGAATCGGTGATGATCCGCCCTTACAACATGGCCACCGGCGCTGCCCCGTTCGACTCGCTGGCCGTGGCCGACATCGGTGACGTGGCGATCAACACCTTCAACCTGCTCGACGCCGTGCGCATCATCGAAGAAGCCTACGACAACATCCTCGAGCACAACGTGATCCCGATGACCCTGGGTGGTGACCACACCATCACCCTGCCGATCCTGCGCGCGATTCATAAGAAGCATGGCAAGGTCGGTCTGGTGCACATCGATGCCCACGCGGACGTCAACGATCACATGTTCGGCGAGAAAATCGCCCACGGCACCACCTTCCGTCGCGCCGTCGAAGAAGGTCTGCTCGATTGCGACCGTGTCGTCCAGATCGGTCTGCGCGCCCAGGGTTACACCGCTGACGACTTCAACTGGAGCCGCGATCAGGGCTTCCGCGTGGTTCAGGCTGAAGAGTGCTGGCACAAGTCGCTGGCACCGTTGATGGCCGAAGTTCGCGAGAAAGTCGGCGGTGGTCCGGTGTATCTGAGCTTCGACATCGACGGCATCGACCCGGCCTGGGCACCTGGCACCGGCACCCCGGAAATCGGTGGTCTGACGACCATTCAGGCAATTGAAATCGTCCGCGGCTGCCAAGGCCTCGACCTGATCGGTTGCGATCTGGTAGAAGTCTCGCCCGCTTACGACACCACCGGCAACACCTCGCTGCTGGCCGCCAACCTGCTGTACGAAATGCTCTGCGTACTGCCTGGCGTGGTTCACCGCTGAGGGTCGGGTCATGAACGAACGTGATCAGGTTTTGCAAGCGGCCGCCGAACTGGTGTCCGCGTTTGCCCGTAACGATCGCGAAGCTTATTTCGGCGCGTTCAGCGCCGATGCAAGTTTCGTCTTCTACACCCTCGAACAGCCGCTGCTGTCGCGCGATGCCTATCAGGCCTTGTGGGACAGCTGGCGCGCCGAGGATGGCTTCGAGGTGCTTGCGTGCACCTCGAGCAACGCCTTCGTCAGCCTGCAAGGTGACGTGGCGATTTTCATCCATGACGTGGCCACCGAGCTGCGCATGCAAGGGGAGCAACACTTCAGCCAGGAGCGCGAGACGATTGTTTTCAAGAAACAAACGTCGAGCCTAGAACAACAAGGCCATTGGCTGGCCTGCCACGAACATTTGTCCGCAATGCCGGAAGGGCTGCCATCCCCTTAGCCAAGACAGGTGACGCTCACGCACGATGAGCGCGCCTTTATGATCGGAGCAGATCATGAATAACAACAACAACGACCAAAGCCTTACGCAGATTGAAACCCACGGGGTCGAACAGATCCCGGACCACGAACGCAGCGCAGGCCCGACGGACTTGTTCCGGATGATCTTCGGTGGTTCGAATACCTTTGCCACCGCGGTGCTCGGCAGTTTCCCGGTGCTGTTCGGTCTGTCGTTTCAGGCCGGCGTCTGGGCGATTGTGCTGGGCGTGCTGCTCGGCTCGCTGATCCTCGCACCGATGGGCCTGTTCGGCCCGCTCAATGGCACTAACAACGCCGTGTCGTCGGGTGCGCATTTCGGCGTGCACGGGCGCATCGTCGGTTCGTTCCTGTCGCTGTTGACCGCTATCGCGTTTTTCTCGCTCTCGGTGTGGAGTTCGGGGGATGCGCTGATCGGTGGTGCGAAACGCCTGATTGGTTTGCCGGAAACCGACCTGACTTTGGGCCTGGCCTACGGTCTGTTCGCGATTCTGGTGCTGACCGTGTGCATCTACGGCTTCCGCTTTTTGCTGTGGGTGAACAAGATCGCGGTGTGGAGCGCCAGCCTGTTATTCCTGCTGGGCATCTTCGCTTTCGCCGGTCCTTTCGACGCGCATTACGCCGGCACCGTCAGCCTCGGTCAGCCGGGCTTCTGGGCCGCGTTCATCGGCGCTGCGCTGGTGGCGATGAGCAACCCGATTTCCTTCGGCGCGTTCCTCGGCGACTGGTCGCGCTACATCCCCCGTGACACCTCCAAGCAACGCATCATGGCGGCGGTGGTGCTGTCGCAGATCGCCACGTTCATCCCGTTCCTGTTCGGCCTGACCACCGCGACCATCGTCGCGATCAAGGCGCCGGACTACATCGCGGCGAACAACTATGTCGGCGGTTTGCTGGCGGTGTCGCCGAGCTGGTTCTTCCTGCCGGTGTGCCTGATTGCGGTGATCGGCGGCATGTCCACCGGCACCACCTCGCTGTATGGCACCGGGCTGGACATGTCCAGCGTGTTCCCGCGTGTTCTCTCGCGAGTGAAAGCGACGCTGCTGATCGGCGTGCTGTCGATTGCCTTCATCTTCATCGGGCGCTTTGCGGCGAACCTGGTGCAAAGCGTGTCGACCTTCGCCGTGCTGATCATCACTTGCACCACGCCATGGATGGTGATCATGATCATCGGCCTGTTGGTGCGTCGCGGCTTCTATTGCCCGGATGACCTGCAAGTGTTCACGCGCGGCGAACAGGGCGGACGTTACTGGTTCAGCCACGGCTGGAACTGGCGTGGCCTGGGTGCATGGATCCCGAGCGCGGCGGTTGGCTTGTGCTTCGTCAATTTGCCGGGGCAGTTCGTTGGCCCGCTGGGTGAAATGGCCGGCGGCATCGACATCAGTTTGCCGGTGACCCTCGGCCTGGCCTCGGTGGTGTACCTGACGCTGCTGAGCCTGTTCCCGGAACCGCGCGAAGTGTTCGGCCCGAAGGATGAGCGCAGCCAAGTCATAGAAAAACCTCAACTGCGCCAAGCCGCCTGATCTGCACAGAAATTTGAAGGATTGGAGTTTTTGTGGCGAGGGAGCTTGCTCCCGCTCGACTGCGCAGCAGTCGCAAAGCATCGGCTGAGTTTCACTGAAGAAACTCGGTTGCAGGATTTGGGGCCGCTTCGCAGCCCAGCGGGAGCAAGCTCCCTCGCCACAGAGAGACATTCGATTCAGCGTTCCACATAAAAAAGACAATCGGAGACACGCCATCATGGCTTTGGATTTATTCGTCGTCCTCATCTACGCCGCCGGCATGCTCTTGCTCGGCTACTTCGGCATGCGCAAAGCCAAGACCAACGAGGACTTTCTCGTCGCCGGGCGTAACCTCGGCCCAAGCCTGTACATGGGCACCATGGCCGCGACCGTACTCGGTGGTGCGTCGACCGTCGGCACCGTGCGTCTGGGCTACGTGCACGGCATTTCCGGTTTCTGGCTGTGCGCGGCACTCGGTTGCGGCATCGTCGCGCTGAACCTGTTCCTCGCCAAACCGCTGCTGAAACTGAAGATCTACACCGTTACCCAGGTCCTCGAAAAACGCTACAACCCGATGGCCCGCTCGGCGAGTGCGGCAATCATGCTGGCCTACGCGCTGATGATCGGCGTAACCTCGATCCTCGCCATCGGCACCGTCCTGCAAGTGCTGTTTGACCTGCCATTCTGGGTGTCGGTACTCGTCGGTGGTGGCGTCGTGGTGATCTACTCGGCGATCGGCGGCATGTGGTCGCTGACCCTCACCGACATCGTCCAGTTCATCATCAAGACCGTGGGCCTGATGTTCATCCTGTTGCCGATCTGCCTGTACCGCGTTGGCGGCTGGGACGAGCTGGTGCTGAAACTGCCGGCCACTGCCTTCAGCTTCACCACCATCGGCTGGGACACGATCATCACCTACTTCATGATCTACTTCTTCGGCATCCTGATCGGTCAGGACATCTGGCAACGGGTATTCACCGTCAAGACCGCGAAAGTCGCGCAATACGCCGGCAGCATCGCGGGCATCTACTGCATCGTCTACGGCCTCGCCTGCGCGCTGATCGGCATGGCCGCTCACGTGCTGATCCCGGATCTGGACAACGTCAACAACGCCTTCGCCGCCATCGTCAAACTGTCGCTGCCGGACGGCATCCGGGGTCTGGTGATCGCTGCGGCACTCGCTGCGATGATGTCCACCGCCAGCGCCGGCCTGCTCGCCGCTGCCACCACCATCACCGAAGACCTGCTGCCGAAACTGCGCGGCGGCAAACAGTCGAGCCTGGCCATCAACCGCCTGTTCACCCTGCTGACCGGTATGGTCGTGCTGGGCATCGCGTTGGTAGTGAACGATGTCATCAGCGCGCTGACCCTCGCCTATAACCTGTTGGTAGGCGGCATGCTGATCCCGCTGATCGGTGCGATCTTCTGGAAACGCGCGACCACCGCCGGCGCCATCGCCAGCATGGGCCTGGGTTTCGCCACCGCGCTGCTGTTCATGTTCAAGGACGGTCTGGACGCGAACACGCCGATCTACTACAGCCTGGCTGTGGGTCTGGTGAGTTTCGTGGTGGTCAGCCTGGTCTCCCCTCGCCCGGCAACCGTGGCGAGCGCGATCTAAGCTTTGATGTAACGACTTGATGCTTTCTTCGACGGGTGTGGCGTCGGTTGCCACACCCGTTTTTTTCGTCTGGAGAAAAGTGAATATGAAGATCGTTTCGCGCGATCAGTGGTTTGAAGTGCAGCACTTGAGCGATGGCATTCGGCTGATCCATGAGCCGTATATTCGGCCGTTCTATCGCTGCAACCTGTGGCATGTGCAGGGCCGCGACAAAGACCTGTTGCTCGATAGCGGCTCAGGGCTGGTCAGCCTGCGCGAGCAGTTGCCGTGGATTACCGAGCGGCCACTGGTGGCGGTGGCCAGTCATTGCCATTTCGACCATATCGCCGGGCATCATGAATTTGCTGAACGGCTGGTGCATCGCGCCGAAGCCGACATCCTCGCCGCGCCGGATGGCGAGAATGATCTGAGCCGAGCCTTTGTCGGCGACGACATGTTCGAAGCGCACCCGGATTGCCCGTTGTGTTACGCCGAATACCGGGTCAAAGCCGCGCCGGCCACCGGGTTTGTCGAGGACGGCGATGTGCTCGATCTGGGCAATCGCTCGCTGCAGGTGCTGCACACACCGGGGCATTCGCCGGGCGGGATCAGCTTGTATGAGGCCGCGACTGAAACGCTGTTCAGTGGCGACATCATTTACGACGGGCCGCTGATCGAAGACGCCTACCATTCCAATTTGCAGGATTACGCCGCCAGTCTGCGACGTTTGCGGGCGTTGCCGATCCGCACCGTGCATGGCGGGCACTTCGGCAGTTTTGCCGGGGAGCGTTTGCGTTCGATGATTGACGAATGGTTGCGCGGGCACGCGTGAGGCCTGCTTCAATCAAGCAGAATAACTATTAGAAAGATCTGCCATGAGAAGAGCTGCCGTGCGTGCCGCCGTGCACCGGTTTATTCGGCGTCTGCTGGAAAACCGCGAATTCAATGACCACACCAGCCTGGTGCAATTGGGCCTGGAGAAAGCCGACATTGAGGATTTGATCTTTCATCTGGAAGATGAATTCGGACTGACGGCGTTCACCGCCGAGGAAGACCGCATGCTCAAGACCGCGAGGACCGCGAATGACTTGAGCCGGTTTTTGCTTGAGATTGGCCGGCACTGAAAGCAAAAGATCGCAGCCTGCGGCAGCTCCTACATTGATCCGTGCAGGAGCTGCCGCAGGCTGCGATCTTTTGATCTTTTATTAATGCACTACCGCCGACGAGGCTGGCGCCGACGCTGTTCGTCGTCCGTGCGGATCGGTACAGGTTGCAGAGGCGGTTCGATCAAGCCGAGGGCAACACCCAAGTCGTGTAGCCAGTTCTGAATTTTCTCTTTCATCGTCATGCCCCCTTCAGGGTGGTGCTGAGCGGCCGGAATTCTGAGGCCGCTTCGCACTGATAATAGTCCGAAGTCCTACGCAATGCTCGGCCAAATCCGCAATGATCTGTTACTGAATTGAACAGAATTCGCCGACATTGGTTCAGGCGGTTTCGCGGGTGTCGATCTGAGCCGCAGGATAGACAGCCTGCTGCACCTCGACCCAAGCATTGAGGTTGGCGCCTACCATGCCTTT
Organism: Pseudomonas sp. PB103; assembly: GCF_009764635.1. Classification (NCBI taxonomy): domain Bacteria; kingdom Pseudomonadati; phylum Pseudomonadota; class Gammaproteobacteria; order Pseudomonadales; family Pseudomonadaceae; genus Pseudomonas; species Pseudomonas sp. PB103. The sequence continues at coordinate 29,093 of NZ_RWIL01000175.1, forward strand.
GCGCCACATGAGCCACGTTGTCGCACCCACGAATGGCTCGGCCAAAAAGTGCGCGGCGACGCTTTCACGACCCGGCAGACTGGCCAGCATCGACTCAGACATCAATGCCACGCCGCTGCCAGCAATCACACAGGCGAGCATGCCTTGATAAGACTCGATCTCGATCGCTCGCCCCATCGTCGCGTGGTAATGCGAAAACCAGGCTTCCAGGCGCATCCGATAAGAACAACCGCGGCGAAAGGTAAACACTGATCGTCCTTCGACATCTTTGGCACTGTGAACAGGCGGATGGTCGGTTTCGGTAATCAGCACCAATCGCTCTTCGCACAACGGCACGCCGTCGAGTCCGGCCAGCTCCAGCGGGCCATCGACCAGCGCCGCATCGAGTCGGCCAGTGAGCAAACCTTCAAGCAACTCGCCACTCGGCGCCGACTGCACTTGCAGGTTCACCGCTGGGTATTGCTTGTGATAACGCGCCAACAACGCCGGCAGATGAATCGCCGCCGTGCTGTACATAGTGCCGAGAACAAAATCCCCCGCCGGCTGCCCGCCCATCACTGCCGCACTGGCCTGGTCACGCAAGGCAAACAACTTGCCGGTGTAGTCCAGCAGAACCTTGCCCGCGGGCGACAGTTGCAAGCGCTGACGCTCACGAACGAACAGCTCGACGCCGAGTTGCTCTTCCAGCTGTTTGAGCCGCGTCGACAGATTCGACGGCACCCGGTGCAGGCGTTCGGCGGCGCGGGTGATCGAGCCTTCCTCGGCCACCGCCTGAAAAATCCGCAGTTGGCTGAATTCCACAAGCTTTCTCCATAACAGAACAAGTTACTCACTATTATTCAATTTTAAAGAAAGTCAATCAGTCCTAGCCTGACGGTCATTGCAGCCCTTACGGAATTCGGACCATGTCCCCCCTTATTCGCTTATCCGCCTGCTTCGTGGCCTTGATGATGGCCATGGGCATCGGGCGTTTCGCCCTCACTCCGCAAATGCCCCACCTGCTCAGCGAAGGTCAGTTTGACCTGACCGCCGCCGGTCTGATTGCGGCGGCCAACTATCTCGGTTACCTGCTCGGTGCGGTCGATGCAATGTTTGCCCATCGCCCGCAGCAGGTGCAGCGACGCCTGCACGGCGGCCTGTGGTTGTGCGTGTTGCTGACGCTCGCATCGTTCTGGGCTGACGGCTTCTGGTCGCACCTGGTGCTGCGTTTTGGCACCGGGGTGGCGAGTGCATGGGTGCTGGTGATGATCACCTCGTTGAGTCAGCCGCTGGCGGCGGCCGCGGGTCGTCCACGTTTGGGCGCGCTGGTTTTTGCCGGGCCGGGTTTGGGGATTTTTCTGACGGGGATATTGGCGTTGGTCTCAAATCTGCTGCATCAGACGTCGGCAACGCTTTGGCTGGTTTACGCAGCGGCGGCGCTGGTGATGATGCTCGGGGTTTGGCGCGTTTTGCCGCAACCCGCCGCCGCTGCGTCGATAACCCCGGCTCAGGTCAATGCGTCGAATCGCGGTATCGGTCGTCTGGCTGTGATCTATGCACTGTACGGCGTGGGCTACATCATCCCGGCGACGTTTCTGTCGCAGATGGCTAACGCGCAGTTTCACGGGCAGTGGCAGGCCGATCTGTTCTGGCCGTGCTTTGGTTTGGGGGCTGCGATCGGTGTGTTTCTGGTGAGCCTGCGCCGTCACGAGCCCGCTACAACCCGGCATTGGTTGATGGCAACGCTGTGGCTACAAGCGGCCGGGGTGTTCGCCTGCCTACTAAGCAGCGGACTCGGTTTGGCGCTAGGGGTGATTCTGTGTGGCACGCCGTTCCTCGCGTGCATGCAATTGGTCATGCAGCGTTCGCGGGAAATCGCGCCCCATGCCACGCAGCGCAATGCCGGCCTGCTGACCGCGTGTTTTGCCGTCGGCCAGCTCAGCGGCCCGTTATTGGCCGCGCTGAGCAGCCATTTCAGCGGCGGCCTGCAACCGGCCTTGGTGATCGCCGGCAGCGGTTTGCTGATTGCCGGCGGGTTGGCCCTGCAATCGGTTAGCGCTGGCCGAGCGCTTTGCGCAAACGTCGACGCAGCCACTGCTCGGCGCTGACAAAGGTGATGCCGAGCAACACCAGCACGGCGCCGATGACAAAGTTCAGGCTCAGTTGTTCGCCTAGCAGCAAGACGCCGAACGTCACGCCGAACAGCGGCGTCATGAACGAGAACACCGCCAGATTGGCCGCCAGATAACGACGCAGCAACCAGAACCAGACCAGGTAACTGAAGAACGACACGACCAATCCCTGGAACAGCACGCTGGCCACCGCCACGGTGGTCAGGCTGACGTGGGTGATCTGACCGCTGAACAGCGCGATCAACAGCAGGCCGAGGAAGCCGACGATCAACTGATAAAACAGGGTCAACGTCACCGGCGCTTCCGACAATCGCGAGGCGCGCACCACCACGGTGGTCGCGCCCCAGCAGGCACCCGCCAATACACCAAAGGCATCGCCCAGCAGCATGCGCCGATCAAGGTTGTCCCAAGACACCCCGCCAGCGAAAGCAATCGCAATGCCGATAAACGCGAGCAGAATTCCCAACCATTGCAACGGCCGCAAGCGCTCGCTGGCCAACAGGAAATGCACGCCCAGCGCGGTGAAAATCGGCGCGGTGTAGAGAAACACCGACATGTGCGCGGCGGTGGTCAGTTGCAGGCCTTCAGCAATGAAGAAGAACTCCAGGCCGAACAACGCACCGGCCAGCAGACCGCCACGCCAGGTAACGCCGACCTGGTCCCAGCCGCCCTTCCAGCAGATCAGCAACCCCACCAGCAACGCAGAGATTCCCGAGCGCGCCGCCGCTTGCATCACCGGTGCGATGTCCGGCGCGGCCCACTTGATCATCACCTGCTGCACGCCCCAGATCAGGCACAAACCGACCATCACTTGCAGGGCAAAACGATCGGCATTACGCCGCTCGACAATCACCGCAACACCTCGAACACACACAACATGGCAGGCCATCCAATGGTCAAAAAACAGTGCCGGGGATTATCAATCAGTCAGACGGAAAAAGGCGTCTGGAAAAGACATTTAGTTCGTCAGTGGCGTCAGCGCCGAATGGCTGTCGGCTGCGCCGCCATTCGCTGGCAAGCCAGCGATGGCGTCAGTTCAATCAACCCTGCTCATGGATCTGAATGCAGTCGTTTAGCCAACAAAAACCCGACGGTACAAGCCACAGCAGTGGCAAACGTCCCCCACGCCCAATCCATCAACGACACCTGCACCGACCACCCGCGCAGCGTCGCCCAATTGGTCAGGTCATACGTGCCATACGCCACCAGCCCCAACAAGGCGCCCATCTTCGCCGCCCGCTGCCAGCTCACTGCCGGCAACACCACAAACACCAGACAACCAAAAACATACAGGCAATAAAAAACCGCTGCCGGAACCAGCAGCGGTTTTTCGAGCATCAGCGAACCGAGCAGTTCGCGATAGGTCGGCGCCATCAACAGGCCGAGCCAGATGCCATCCAGCAGCAGAAACGTCACCAGCGTGGCAACGTAAGCCATCAGCGTTCTTTTCATCACACCGCCCTCAATGTAGGAGCTGCCGAAGGCTGCGATCTTTTGACTTTGTTTTTAAAAGACAAGATCAAAAGATCGCAGCCTGCGGCAGCTCCTACATGGGGCCAGTGGTGGCTCAGGTTAGTTCAATGCGATCGGCATGGATGACGATCTTGCCTTCTTTGTACAGCGAGCCGATGGCCTTCTTGAAGTTGCCTTTGCTGACGCCGAACAGGCTGCTGATCAAGGCCGGATCGCTCTTGTCGCTGACCGGCAGCGTGCCACTGTTGTCGCGCAACTTGGCGAGGATCTTCGAGTTCAGGCTGCTGGCCGCTTCCTGGCCAACCGGTTGCAGGCTCAGGGCAATCTTGCCGTCGGCACGCACTTCCTTGATGTAGCCCTTCTCGCTCATGCCGGCGCGCATGAACTTGAAGATTTCGTTCTTGTGGATCAAACCCCAGTGCTTGTTGTTGATGATCGCCTTGAAGCCCATGTCGGTAGCTTCGGCAACCAGCAGATCAACTTCCTGGCCCTGGCTGTAGTTGGCCGGGGTCTTGTCGAGATAGCGATCCAGACGTGCCGTGGCGGTGATGCGGCGGGTGTGTTTGTCGAGGTAGACGTGCACCACGCAGTATTCACCGGCGGTCATCTGCCGTTTCTCTTCGGAATACGGCAACAACAGATCTTTCGGCAGGCCCCAATCGAGGAACACGCCGATGCTGTTGACTTCAACAACTTTCAGGCTGGCGAATTCGCCGACCTGAACTTTTGGTTTTTCCGTGGTAGCGAGGAGTTTGTCTTCGCTGTCCAGATATACAAATACGTTGAGCCAGTCTTCATCTTCGCTGGGAATATCTTTAGGGATATAACGGTTGGGCAAAAGAATTTCGCCGTCGGCACCGCCGTCCAGATATAAACCGAAGTTAGTGTGTTTAACCACTTGCAAACTGTTGTAACGCCCGACTAAAGCCATTTCCAGAACCCTCATTGCGTGGGCGGCATTCTACCCGTTTTTGCCGTGAACGTTGGCCGGCAGATCCGTGGATGACAGAAAATCCCGCGCAGCGCTCTGATTTGCCGCGGTCGCGCCTGCTCGGGGCGCCGCTCGTCAGTCCGGAGCAGCACCTCGCGGCAAATCGCCCCGGTGCATTTCCTATTAAATGTTCTTATTTAAAACAGCAGGTTAGACTGATATTTCGACTATTGAATCGAGAATAATGCAGCGCACAGGTTGGTTATTCCGGGAGATATTTACCAAGCAATTGTCAAGTTATTCCTGTACGATGCCTGGCCGAGTTACTTTTCTACAGGTTAATGGCCGCCATGCGTGTAAAAGCATCCACCAGCAAAGCAAAGCCAGCTCCAGCCGTTGAAACCAGCGAATCGATCAACGATCAGATCGCAGCGTTCCTCAAGTCCGGCGGCGAGATCCAGCAAATTGCCAAAGGCGTCAGTGGCCAGACGTTCGGCCCGTCCAAGCAGATCAGCCTGGGCAAAAAGTAATACCCGGTTTTACACCCGTCCAGAGGCGCTTTGAGCTTCGAAGCGTCTGGACTGGCACCGCGCAACACCCCCTCCGTTTTAAACCAACCCAATAGCAAAATTGCAGAAATCGACGAACGGCCATCAATGCCGAGCATTCGCCGGTATCCTTGCACGCGTCTAGATCAAGCGTTTCAGCAGGCCCGCCGTCCTGCGCTCGCTGTTCATGGAGTGACGCATGCGCAAAACATCCTGTTTATTGCTTGTGAGCCTGCTGGCTGGCACGAGCGCGCACGCCCAGGTTTTCCAGCGTGAACTCGGCGACTTCGACCTCAAGCTCGGCACCACACCCACGCGCAGCATGGCCCAGGGCCTGGTCAAACCTTCGGCAGCCGGTTCATTTCATGGTGGCCTCGATCTGAGTCACGACAGCGGCCTCTATGTCGGCCAGTACGCACCGAGCATGGGCATCACGCCGGGCAAGAATCTGGAAATAGACTCCTACGTCGGCTTTAAGCAGCCTTTTGATCAGTCCCTCGGCTATGAAGTCGGGATGATCCACTACAGCTATCCCAGCGTGGAAACCCTCGACAGCCAGGAGCTGTTCGGCGGTCTGACCCTGCTCGGCAGCCGTTTCGGCGTGGCCCTGAGCAACGACCCGGATAAACAGAACAACACCCTGTTTGCCGACCTTGGCGGCAATCAGCCGTTCGGCATCGGTGTCAGCATGAAATACACCACTCACCAATTGAACACGCCAGTGGCCGTGGACGGTGGGTACGTCAGCAGTTTCACTGATTGGTCGGTGAAATTGTCCCGGCCGTTCATGGGTGTCGACCTTGACCTGATCTACAGCAATTCCAGCCTCAGCGGCAGCGATTGCTCGGCCTATTCCGGGCACAACAGCCAGTGCGACAGTCTCGTCACCCTCAAGGCCGAACGCGCGTTCTATTGATCGGCTGAACTGCCGGGTTCATTCTGCGTTCACATAAGAATCAGATTCCCCAGGCTGGCCATCGCAAGGATTCGCCCATGTCTCGCTGGTTCAAGCACATCGCCGCATTGTTGATCTTCACCCTCGCCCTCGGCGCCTGCAGTCGCGTCGGCCTGGCCTATCGCAACCTCGACGTGATCATTCCGTGGACGCTCAGCGACTATCTGGACATGAACGGCGAGCAAAAGGACTGGTTTAATGAGCGACTCAAGGAGCACCTGAACTGGCATTGCACCACGCAACTGCCAGGTTATCTGGACTGGCTGGATCGTTTACAGAGCATGGTCGAGAGCAACCAGATCACTGACGCCGCGTTGCAGGCGCGCACTGCCGAAGCCAAGCAGGCGATTGCCGAAACGGCGAAGGCAATCACGCCGTCGGCGATCGAGTTGTTGCAAGGCCTGGACGACAAGCAGGTGGCGGAGATGAATGACGCGTTTGCCAAAGACCTGCGCAAGCGTCAGCAGGAATACCTCAAACCGCCGCTTGATCAACAGATTGCCGAGCGTGGCGCACGCATGGTCAAACGCCTGAACGACTGGCTGGGGCCGTTGAGCGCTACGCAGGAACAGCGGGTAATGGCGTGGTCGACCGCTCTGGGCGATCAATACACCCAATGGATCGCCAACAGGGCGCATTGGCAGAAGCAATTCAGTGCAGCCGTCGCACAGCGTAAAAGTCCCGAATTCCCACAGAGAATCGAGACACTTCTGGTCAATCGCGAGAGTTTATGGACAGCGGATTACCGCAAGGCCTTCGCCGATACCGAGGCGCAGGGACGCTCGCTGGCGGTTGACCTGATGGCCGAAAGCACGCCGCAACAGCGCCAGCGGTTGTTGAAGAAGATCGAGGGGGTGCGCAAAGATTTCAATGACCTCAAGTGCCTGAAGGCCACAAAATCCCAATAAACCACCTATCTGTAGGAGCAAAGCTTGCTCGCGAAAGCAGCATGTCATTCAATGAAAATATTGAATCTGATGGCCCTTTCGCGAGCAAGCTTTGCTCCTACAGAGTCCTGCAGGATCAGGCGATCTGGGCTTTGGAAGCCACTTGATCAAACGTCGCCTCGGCCAGTGCATCTTCCTGATCATCCAGCACCTGACGCGGATGGTCATTACCGGGAATGCTGCTGTCGATCAGGCTCAGCAGGCTGGAACCGCGTGGCGTCAGCACAAAGTTGTTTCCGGTGCTGCCCTCTTCGTCCGGGCGCGGTGCGATATAGCCGCGCAGGAGCAACAACCGTTCATAATCGCAGGCCAGTGTTTTCAAGTGATCAAGGTTCTCGATCGGCTCGCCGGCGCTGGCTTTCTCCGCAGCATAGTCCTCGGCATAAGCCCGTGGAGCAAAGCTGTGGCCCGCACTGTTCTGCACTTCGTGCAGTAAACGTTCAATCAAATCCCAGTTATAAGTCGTCATCCTGATACAACCTCCGGTGCGCGTGATTAGTGGCGCGTTCATAGGTTGTGACCGGAGTAGCTCGCAGCCGTTCAGCCGCATGTTCTACGGCGACCGACCGGCGGTCTGTCGATTTCACGCAGGGTTAAACGACTAGTCTGAAACAGACGGTTTCAACCCCGCAGGAGAAATCATCATGAACGTTGAGAATCATCCAGTGGTGTCGCGCGAAGAATGGCTCGCCGCCCGCCAGCAACACCTGGCCGACGAAAAGGCCTTCACCAAAGAGCGCGACCGCCTGAGCGCCAAACGTCGTGCCTTGCCGTGGGTGAAGGTCGACAAGGACTACCACTTTCAAGGCCCGAGCGGCGAACTGAAACTGGCCGACCTGTTTGGCCAACACAGCCAGTTGATCGTTTACCACTTCATGTTCGCCAAGGATTGGGAGGAAGGCTGCCAGGGCTGCTCCTTCCTCAGCGATCACATCGACGGCGCCAACCAGCATCTGGCCCATCACGACATTGCCGTGGTGGCTGTTTCTCACGCGCCATTCAATGAGTTTCAGGACTTCAAACGGCGGATGGGCTGGAAGTTTGACTGGGTATCGTCAGACGGCTGCGACTTCAACTATGACTTCGGCGTGTGCGCCCGTGCTGAAGATGTCGCCGCTGGAAAGGCTACGTACAACTACGAAAAGACTGACAGCGCCGAGGAGGAAATGCCGGGGCTGAGCGTGTTTTATCGCGACTCAAAGGGCGACATCTTCCACACCTATTCAACCTATGCCCGTGGCCTGGACATGCTGGTCGGCGCCTACAACTACCTCGACCTGACGCCCAAGGGCCGCAATGAGGACGAGATCATGGAGTGGGTGCGGCATCATGATCGTTATGAAGGCGATTCCAGGTCGAGTTGCTGTCACTCCGAGTGATGAGCAATGAACTTTTCACCCTCTCCTGGCCTCAACCGGTTAACCCGCCTTAACCGGAACTGAGGCCTGCCCCGATGAAAACCCTGATCAAGCTCACCCTTGCCGCCACCCTCGCTTGCGCCCTGCCCGTCTGGGCCTGTACGCCGGAAGAGGCGACTGCCAAACGTGAACAACTGGCCAAGGAAGTCGCCAAGCTCACCGAACAGAATCCGGCCAAGGCCAAAGAGATCAACGCCGAGTTGCAGAAGATGGACCTGGGCACGGCCAGCAAGGATTTGCCGGACAAGTGCCAGCTGATTGATCAGCGCTTGAAAGAGTTGGATACCGCCGAGAAGAAGACCGAGGGCTAACAGCCAGATCAAAAGATCGCAGCCTGCGGCAGCTCCTACACCAAACCCTGTAGGAG